>JANMFA010000546.1:0-16965 GCA_031377545.1 Hyphomicrobiales bacterium
CCCGGACGGCGGCCGGAACGCTTTCCCGCAGCGGATCCTCGAACGCGATCAGGCCCTGATAGCTGAAGGCGAAGCCGCGCGGGGTGTCCGGCAGACCGGTGCCTGCATGCTTTGCAGACGCCACTGCGAGAACACGCCATCCCCGCCCAGCCAGTTCTGTGACCTCTTTCTCGATCGCAGCACGGTCGCGATCCGTGATGCCGCACATCGAAAGAACTGCTTCCGGCGCTCCCTTGGCCGCAACGAGGTGTTGGTTCCCGGCGACCCGCCAGACAGACGTCATGGCGAGAAGGTCCGGTGTCAGCCCGAACTCTCTGACAAGTTCTCCCCTGCCTTGCTCCCCGTCACTGGCGAGGGCTGCGGAGGCATGGACCGCGCGGTCCAGCGGATCGACGGATCGGTCGCGGCTGGCCAGAATGGCGATGTTCAACGTCGCGCGAGGGCCATCAGGCAGCACTTCAGAACTGGTCAGATCGGCCTGTTGACCCTGCGCGGTCACGCAGCGCAGCCGCATCTCGTTCTTCGTCAATGTGCCGGTCTTGTCGACACACAGCACGGTCGCTGCGCCCAGCGCCTCGATGGCTGAAGAGCGGCGCGCGAGCAAGCCGATGCGGGACATCCGCAATGCCCCCAGTGCCAGGAAGATCGCGAGGACGACAGGGAATTCCTCTGGCAGCATCGCCATGGCCAGCGCTATGCCGGAGAGAGCCCCCTGCAGCCAGTCCCCCCGCGTCAGGCCGTAGAACAGGACAAGCGCCGAACTGACCAAAAAGGCAAAGATCGCAAAGACCCGGACAACCCTCGTGACCGACTTCTGGATGACCGTGTCATCACTCTTGATGCTGGCCAGAGATTTGCCGATATCGCCGGTCTGAGTGGCGCTTCCTGTGAATTGAACCTCGGCGATGCCATGACCGGCGACCACGAGCGTTCCTGAATAGAGATGTGGCTGGTCATCCCCGCCTGGCATCCTGTTCTCGGTGTCCGTAGCGAGGCTCTCCGGCAGCTTGCGGACAGGCACAGCTTCGCCCGTGAGAATGGATTCATCGACCTGAAGCGCTTGCCCTTCCCTCAGAAAAGCATCAGCAGCGATCCGCTCGCCTTCGCCGACCAGGAGAATGTCTCCTGGAACAATGTCCCGCGCTGCGATCCGCTGCTCGCGACCCTCACGCATCACCCGCGCCGTTGGTGCCGCCAAAGACTGCAGGGCCTGTATGGCCTTCTCGCTGCGGCTCTGCTGGATGACGACGAGGATGATCGTCAGCCCGGCAAAGCACGCTACCAGAATGCTTTCAGCCTTCTCGCCGATGGTTGCGTAGATGACAGCGGCGGCAACCAGAAGCAGAAACATCGGCTCCTTGAACACGCCGCGGATGATATCGAGAAGGCCGTGAGTTTCACCCGATGGAATGTCGTTCGGGCCAAAACAGGCCAGAAGCTGATCCACCTCTTGCTGCGAAAGCCCCTTCTCCAGTTCGGCCCGCGGAACGTCTGGTTCTGGGCCAGTCTGCCTTGTGCCAGAGTTGCGCTCCTGCCTCGCCGCCGGGCTGGGCAGTGCATCAACCATGAATATAGAGTCCGGGGGCAGATCCCAGCCCGGCGTCCGCCTGTGCCTCTTTTTCCGGAGGATCGACGAACGGACCCGAATGCGCGCCAAGCCATTCGAACCATGCCGGCCACCACGATCCGTTGTGATACTCGGCGCTCTCCAGCCAGCGATCAGCATCGATCTGCCGATGGTCAGCCGCCGCTGTCGCGATGCGGAAGTGGCGATCCTCCCTGCCGGGAGGGGAAACAATTCCCTGATTGTGTCCGCCATTCGTGAGCGCGAAGGTAACGGGTGAACTGATGAGATGGTGCAACTTGTACACCGAACGCCAGGGTGCGACATGGTCCCATTCCGTCCCGACCGCAAAGGTGGGCGTATGAACATCCTGAAGGCTGACGGTCTCGCCATCGACTTCGAACCGACCTTCTGCAAGGTCATTCTTCAGATAGAATGCCCTGAGATACTCGCTGTGCATGCGTCCGGGCATGCGTGTTGCATCAGCCGACCAGGCGGCAACGTCCGTCATCTTCTCGCGTTCGCCCAGCAGATAGTGGCGAATGAGCCGGGACCAGATCAGGTCGTTGGATCGCAGCAGATGGAACGTGCCCGCCATCTGCGAGGCTTCGAGGGCACCTTGCTCCCACATCACGTCATCGAGAATGGCAAGCTGGCTCTCGTCGACGAAGATCTTGAGCTCGCCGGACTCCGAGAAATCGATCTGGGCCGCCAGGAACGTCAAGGACTGCAAGCGATCATCGCCATCCCGCGCCATCGCAGCCGCCGTCACCGCCAGCAAGGTGCCGCCGATGCAATAGCCGACGCCATGCAGCTTCGCGGCACCCGTGCGGGCAAGCACTGTCTCGACCGCAGGCATGACCCCGTCGGAACGGTAGTCATCGAAGCCGACGTTGTAATCGGCTGCGGTAGGATTGCGCCAGGACAGCACGAAGACCGTGAAGCCTTCGTCCACGAGATGCTTGATCAGCGAGTTCTGCGGCCTGAGATCCAGAATATAGTATTTCATGATCCAGGCTGGAACGATCAGGATCGGCTCTGCCCGAACCTTCGCCGTCGTCGGATGGTACTGAATGACTTCGGCGGTACGGGTGCGCAGCACGACTTCGCCCGGCGTGAGCGCGACAACTTTGCCCGGTTCGAAAGCCTCCGCGCCTGCGGGTTTCTGGCGATGCAGACTGCGCTGAAGATCCTCGCAAAGGTATTGCGCTCCAAGCAGGAAATTATGGCCCTTGGTATCGACTGTTCGCTTGACGACCTCGGGATTGGTCAGCGGGAAGTTGGATGGTGCGACCATGTCGAGCGCCTGCCGCCCGACAAAGTGCAGGAGATCGAGATGATGCTTCGTGGCTCCATGAATGCCACGTGTTGCCTCGTCCCACCACCGCTCCATCGCAAGGAAGCTTTCCGCGTAGATGGCGAACGGCCATTGCTGCCAGCTTTCGTCGCGAAAGCGCTTGTCGTGCGGGAGGGAACGGGCACATGGAGCGCAAACGCCCTGGCCCGAGGCCGTACTCATCATCAGTTCCGTGACACGCGCTGCTTCGGTCACGCCAGCCTGGGTTATCTCGGCCATGCGACCGGGGGACGTGCCGAGATGCACCGCCCAGTCAAACCAGGCCTCGGAAATTCCCATCGGCGAGAAGCCGCCTGAAAGCCTGGCAAGAGCAGCGTGCAGAATGCGGTCCGTCGGCGTCTCAAGTGCCAATGCTTCCGCAAGCGTGTGATGCGATGGCGCTGGACTCTCCATGACGGGCACTATCGCTGCTGCCATCTCCGGAGCCCGGGCATTTCGCGGTTTGCGGGATGAGGTCGGGATGGTTGTCATTGAAGCTCTCCGATCGCTGTCGGGAGCTACCTTGCCGATGGGAGGCTGCGCCTCATTGACCTGCCTCAAAGGCCCATCATCAGAACCTGCCACGGTGGCTGTGGGCAGGGGTCACAGCGCAACAGGAGACACCATCATGTCAGCATCGAAGACTGCGGGGGTATCGGGCCATCAGGCTACCGGGACGGGTCCGACAGAGACCCTGACGCGCTCGGTTCAGGACGGGCTCGCCACGGCCATGGAAATTCCCAAGAAGGTCATGGAGGCCAATCTTGATACGGGGGCCGAACTGCTCACGTTCATGAGCCGCCGCATGAAAGCGCAGGCGGATCTCTTCAGCGGTGTCGGCCACTGCCGTGACGTGGATGAAGCCTCCAGCATGCAGCGCACTTTCTGGGAGAAGGTGACCAAGGACTATTCCGAGGAGATGAAGCATCTCGCCGAGATCGCCCGCAAGAACTTCGAGACGGTGTCCGGCCTGATGAAGCCGCATGTCAAAGACACCGCAGATCCGAGGAGGGCAATGTGAGGCAGCCCTCGAGCTGGGTGCTGGTGGCCGACGGTGGCACAGCCCGGATCTACCGAACCACCGGCGACAGTGGCGCTCACAGAGCGCTTCTGGAGCCGGTTCCCGATGGCGCTTTTTCGCGATCCGATCCGGCCCATTTCGGGCCGCGTCCCGGCAAGAACTTCGCCAGCGCACTGCGCAATTCCGGCCATGGCGTTACGACCCACGAAGGCCTGAGACGGCGCGCCGAGGAAGAATTCGTCGCAACGGTGCTGGCCTGGATCGCGAAACCGGAGCATCTCGCTGCGTTCGAACGCCTGATCGTAGCGGGTCCTCCCCGGACGCTGGGTGAGGTCAGGCTTGCGCTGTCACCGGTACTCAAGGGGAAACTGCAGAGCGAAATTCACGGAGATCTGACGAAACTGCCGATCAAGGAGCTGGAACGGCGGGTTCTGGCCAGCATGGCTGGTTTGGGCGCCGAACGACGGGAAGCGTCCTGACGTGCCGGAAGATCCGGATTGATGCGGCTCTGGATTGCAGCCATGGTACGTGGGCAATCCAGTGAGCTTCCCCATGGTCAACGCCAGCGATCCTTTCGGGCATGCCGACCAGCGATACGCAAGAATCGTCGCTCTGGCTGCCGATGCAATCATCTGCATCGACGATCAGCAGCGCATCGTCCTGTTCAACACTGGCGCGGAAACGACCTTTGGCTGCACCGCCGCTGAAATCCTCGGCCAATCTATCGAGATCTTGATCCCGGCACGATTCCGCAGCGGACATGCCCGCCATGTCAGCACCTTCGCGGGGGGGCCTCCAGCCGCCAGGCATATGGGCGAACGCCAGGCGATTTACGCCATTCGGAAGTCCGGCGAAGAATTTCCCGCGGAAGCGACAATCAGCAAGATCGCGTTCGAGGGTGGGCATATCGTCACTGTGGTCCTCCGTGACGTGACCGAGCGTTTCAAAGCCGAGGAACGCCGAAGGCTGGATGCGGAGAAGCTGCGCCGTGCGCTGGTCGCCGGCAAACTCGGAGGTTTTGAGCAGGACTTCGTCACCAAGACGATGCAACTGTTCGGTGATGCGCCGCAGATTCTCGGCTTGCAGAAGACAGAGTGCCACCGCGACGAAGCAATCGCATTGATCCATGAAGATGATCGGGATCACGTGGCTGAAGCATCGCAGCGGATCGCAGAAACGGGCTCTGTCGATCTGGAGTACCGGATCAGGAAGCCGGATGGTTCCATTGCCTGGATCCATGCCATTGGCACGATTGTGAACGATGACAGGCAGAACCCTCACATTTTTGGCACTGTTCAGGACATAACCCATCAGAAAAATGTCGAACATGAGCTTGAGGGACGTGTTGCAGAGCGGACGCGCGCATTGCAGTCCGAAGTCCGCCACAGGGTGGAGACTGAGAAGCAGCTCGTGCGTGCTCAACGCATGGAGGCCTTCGGACAGCTTACAGGCGGGATTGCGCATGACTTCAACAACCTGCTGACGGTCATCGGTGGCAATCTCGAATTGCTGCAGGATCACGTTACCGGCGGGAAGCCCGAAAGGCAGGTCAGGCGGGCCCTCGAGGCCGTTGGCATGGGGACGCGGCTGACACAACGGCTGTTGACATTCGCGCGCCGCAGCGACCTCGAACCTGAAGTGCTGAACCTCAATGATCAGGTCATCAACATGATCGACCTCTTGCGGCGAACCATTGGAGAATCGATCACGATTTCTTCCGTGCTGACTCCCGATCTTGGCAGCGTTCAGGCGGACGCCAGCGAGGTGGAGAACGCCATCCTCAATCTTGCCATCAACGCGCGGGACGCCATGCCTGCAGGCGGCAAGCTCGTCATCGAGACGGCCAATGCCGAGATTGACGACACTTTCGCGGGTTCGATTCAGGGAGACGGGATTACACCCGGGCGCTACATTCGTCTTTCCGTGGCTGATACGGGCACGGGAATGACACCGGAGATCCTGACACGGGCTTTCGAGCCGTTCTTCACGACGAAAGAGCACGGTCGCGGCACCGGGCTGGGGCTGGCGACGATCTACGGCTTTGCGCGCCAATCCGGTGGATACACCACGATCTACAGCGAAGCCGGACTGGGCACCACGGTGAACATCTATCTGCCGCGATCAGATCAGCCGATTGCGGAAAGCGCCGAAACACTGATCCGCTTTGCGGGAACCGGCTCGAAGTGCATTCTTGTCGTCGAGGACAATCCCGATGTGCGCGAGGTGACGATCCAGAGGCTGGGGAAGCTCGGGTATCAATTCGTGGCCAGCGACAGCGGACATGCAGCTGTAGAATTGCTCAAAGCCGATCCAGCCGTCGATCTGGTCTTCAGCGACATCATGATGGCAGGCGGCATGTCGGGCTATGACCTTGCGGAATGGGTGCAGACGAACCTGCCTTCGGTCAAGGTGGTGCTGACGTCGGGCTACTCGGACGAACTGGCGAAGCGCGCGGACAAAACCGGCAGAGAGATCAAGGTCCTTCGCAAGCCCTATGCGACGGCCGATCTGGCGGCTGCCCTGCACGAGGCACTCGAGGGCACCTAGCAAGATCAGGCCTGTCTGACCTCGCAAGCGAAGATGTATCCAACGCCCCGCACGGTTTTCAGCAGACGCGGGTTTTCGGGATCGGCCTCGATCTTGCGCCGCAGCCGCGACACCAGCGCGTCGATCGACCGGTCGAAAGGTGTCCAGTCATGGCCTTTGAGAAGGTCCATGATCGCGTCACGGGAATGCACCCTTTGTGGGCGCCGCGCCAGGATTTCCAGAAGATTGAACTCGGCGGTGGTGAGCGACAGCGACCGCATGTCCTTCGTTGTCACCTCGCGGCGGCCGATGTCCATGGTCCAGTCGTCGAAAGTCAGGCGCTCGGACTTCTGGGTGGGAGCTTCAGCAGACGGTGTCCCTCTTCGAAGGACAGCACGGATCCGGGCCACAACCTCGCGGGGGTGGAAAGGCTTGGCGATATAGTCATCGGCACCGAGCTCAAGGCCAACGACACGATCAATGGTGTCGCCCTTTCCGGTGATCATCACGATGGGGATGTCATGCTGGCTGCGGATCTCACGCGCCAGGGTGAGGCCATTCTCACCGCCAAGCATCAGGTCGAGTGTCACGAGATCGATATGGCCGGCGGACAGCAGGGCACGCATCGCGGCACTGTTGGCCGCCTCGCTCACGCGGAAGCCTTCCGGCTCCAGACAATCGCGCAGCAGTTCCCTGACGGCAGGATCATCGTCAACCACCAGAATATGCTGTGAAGTGAGATCGGGCATTTGGTCTTTCAGCAGATCCCCCTTGTTACACATCGTTACAAAAGACGACAGGATTATGCAAAGGCATCGCATGCCTGTGGCCTTCCCGGTGTCAATTGATCCCTGTCAACCGACGAACAGCCAGAGGAGAACGCCGCGATGTTCGACACTCATTCTCATCAGATCGCACATCAGAATGTGATCCAGCTTCCCTATGGCATGTCAGCCGCACATTCCTTCGCGCAGCACTGCCCGCATCAGCCCGGCATCCGGAAGGTCGCCGCCAATGAAACCCTGTGGTGCGAAGGCGAGGAGCGGTCGCATATCTTCATCGTGCGGTCCGGCGCCATCTGCTTCTCGCGCATGCTGCCAGATGGGCGGCGCATCGTTCTTGGCTTCGCCTATCCCGGAGATGTCATCGGCATTGGTTCGGACTTTCACTATTGCGACGCCCAGACCGTTCAGGCAACCCGGCTCGAAGCCATTCCCGCCTCGTCGTTCAAGCGCGCTATTGTCGAGGATCCCAGCTTTGGCAAGCAGGCGTCGGCAGCAGTCAACCAGGCACTTGACGCCGCTTACCAGCACGTCGTGGTGATATCGAAGCTTTCAGCCAACGAACGGCTCGCGAGTTTTCTGATCGCCCTGTCCGACCGCAATGACAAGCACGGCCTGAGTCCCCTGAGCATTGTTCTTCCCATGCGCCGCGTCGACATCGCCGACTACCTCGGTCTGACCATCGAAACCGTCAGTCGGACCTTCACGATCTTCCGCAACGCCGGCCTGATTGCGATGGATCAAGCCAGCATCGTGATCTTCAAGGATATTCGCAAGCTCCGCGCTCTCGCCGCCGGTGGGGGGGAATGACTTTTCCGTGGCCAGCTCCGAGAATGACCTTTGGGGACCGACTCTGACACAGACTACTTCAGGATCGTCATAGGCTGCTACGATCGCAGTGGCCGATACACATCCGCGATGGAGGAGCTGCGATCACACGGTCTTGATGATGGCCAGATCTGTTCGTTCGGCTCTCGAAAGGCGCTGGCAGGCGCTGCGGCTCGGATCCGATATCCCAGGCGCAAGGTCAGGGACCTGGAGATCCACGTCTCGTCGGCCTTGCTCTTTGACCGGTTCTGGCCCACTCCATTCTCTCTGGTTGGAAGCCTGACGCGCTGGATGACGCCAGCGCAATCCGCTCTCGTTTGGCAAAAGCTATGCGATGACTGCGCATTCCTCATGGTGAGCGCAGCTTCCGAAAAGCAGCAGATCGACAGCTCCAGGATCCAGCTCAAACATGGTCCTGCAATCGTCCAGGCTTTCAACTTCGCTGTCTGACGCATTGCGTCGGTCCGTCCGACACCAGGGAGACCGCCCGTGGGCACGTATAGGCTCGACACCCTGTTTCATCCCCGGTCGATTGCCGTGGTCGGCGCCAGCAACAAACCGGATTCTCTCGGCGGAGTGGTGGTTCGAAATCTGGTCGAAGGTGGCTTTGCGGGATCGCTGACACTGATCAATCCCAGATACGAAACCATTGGCGCGTTGAAGTGCTTCCAGTCACTCTCGAAGGCCAACCTGTCCCATGACCTGGTCGTCATCGCCACGCCAGCGCCATCGATTGCCGGTATTGTTGCAGAAGCGGCGGCTCTGGGATGCAAGACAGCCATCATCCTTTCCGCCGGACTGGGACAAGGCGACGACTCTGTGGCCGACTCCGTCAGGCAAACCGCGAGAGCGTCCGGTCTGCGGCTGATCGGACCCAATTGCCTTGGAGTTCTTTCTCCCTCTGCTGACATGAATGCCAGTTTTGCAACGAGGCTGCCGGATGCGGGACCATTGGCCCTGATCTCGCAGTCCGGCGCCATCGCGGCGGGCATCGTGGAATGGGCTCAGGAGCACGGCGTCGGTTTCTCCGGCATTGTTTCGCTGGGCGAAGCTGTCGATGTCGATTTTGCGGATTGCATTGATTACTTTGCCGAAGACCGTTCAACACGGGCGATCCTCCTCTATGTCGAGGCGATCAGGGATGCTCGAAAGTTCATGTCAGCCGCGCGCAGGGCCGCGCGCATCAAGCCCGTCATTGTCCTGAAGGCCGGACGGCACGCGGAGGGCGCAAAGGCCGCCGCAACCCATACTGGTGCATTGGCTGGCTCGGATGCCGTTTATGACGCTGCATTCCAGCGGGCGGGGTGCATGAGGGTCATGGATCTTGATGAACTGCTCCGGGCCGCTGAGGTATTTTCCACACAAGCCTCCTTCCCCGGTGACCACATCGCGATCCTGACCAACGGCGGTGGGCTCGGTGTGCTGGCCGTGGACCGCCTGATGGATCTGGGCGGCAACCTCGCACAATTGTCACCCGCCACCCTGGAAGCCCTCGACGCAGTCCTTCCCGCGACGTGGTCACACGCGAACCCGGTTGACATCATCGGCGACGCCACGCCCCGACGCTACAGCCAGGCACTTGCCGCTCTCATGGATGACAAGGATTGCGATGCTATCCTTGTCATGAACTGTCCGACCGGCCTCAGTTCCTCCCAGGAGGCAGCGCAGGCCTTTGTCGAGGCCGTGAAGTCCAGACCAGGGGACTGCGCGAAACCTGTGCCTGTCTTTGCCTGCTGGCTTGGCATGCAGGACATTCAGAAAAAGCTGTTTCGCGAGACTGGCATCGCCTGCTTTGATACCGAGGCAGCGGCTGTCGAGGGCATCATGCATCTTGTGCGGGACTGGCGGCAACGTGAACAGCTCCGCCAGGCAATTCCCACGCTTTCAGCCGCGATCGTTCCGGACAGGACGGTCTCGGCCGACGTGATCTACGGTGTTGCGGCGCAAGGCAGGAGGTGGCTTTCGCCTGTCGAAATCTCCGTCCTCCTCAAGGCCTATGGTATCGCCGCAACACCAGTGGTTCCGGCATCCAATCCAAAGGATGCGGCAAAGGCTGCGAAGCAGTTCCTCGCAACCGGCGGTGCCTGCGTGGTGAAGCTCCTGTCGCCGGACATCACCCACAAATCCGACGTCGACGGCGTCAGGTTGAACCTTGCCAGCGCGGCAGCGGTCAGGTCTGCCGCCAGCGACATCATCGAAAGGGCGAAACGGATGCGTCCTCAAGCCAGGATCGATGGTGTCATGGTCCAGCCGATGATCGTGCGCCCAAAGGCGAGAGAGCTGATTGCTGGCGTTGCGGTCGATCCGACCTTTGGTCCCGTCATCCTGTTCGGCCACGGCGGAACGGCAGTCGAGGTGATCAATGACAAGGCCCTGGCACTCCTGCCGCTGAACATTGCCCAGGCAATTGAACTGATCGCCAGGACACGCATCACCCGCGTCCTGAGGGGGTATCGCAACGTGCCTGCGGCCGACGTTGCAGCAGTGGCGGAAACGCTTGTCCGGCTGTCGCGTCTGGTCGAGGATATCCCGGAGATTGTCGGGATCGACCTGAACCCGCTTCTGGCGGATGAAGAAGGCGTGATCGTTGTCGATGCGAGGATCGAGATTGATCCAGCACTGGCAGGCCAGTCCATCAAGGCGCACATGGCGCGGTTTGCGGTCAGACCCTATCCGAGAGAGCTGGAGGCGAACGTCCGATTGCCGGGCGGCCTCGATTTGCTGATCCGTCCACTTCGGCCCGACGACGAAGACGCTCTGGGTGCGATGCTGAGTCAGGTCACGCCGGATGACATTCGCCTTCGCTTTTTCAATCCGCGAAAGACCATGGACCGCGCGCTGATCGCCCGGCTGACGCAGCTCGACTACGCCCGCGATATGGCACTTGTCGCGATCAGAACAGGGGATGGCTCCATCCTTGGTGTCGTGCGCCTCATGGGCGACGCCAATTGCAACAGCGGCGAGTATGCGATCCTGATCAGGTCCGACCATCAACAGCATGGATTGGGGACCGCGCTGATGCGTCAACTGCTCTCGTTCGCCACCTCGGAGGGCTATCGTCGCATCCACGGATCCGTACTCAGCGAAAACCAAAGAATGCTCGATTTCTGCAAGGCGTTTGGTTTCTCGCTCAAGCAAAGCGCAGAGCCTGGCATCACGCTCACTGAACTGGAACTTCCCGCTCAAAAATGATGAGGAGCGGCCACAGGCCGCAGCCACTCCTCATGTCACGCAACACTGCCGCCTAGCCGATGGCGATACGGTCCACGACCGACGTCACGCCAGGAGCTGACCAAGCAGTTCGTTCGGCCAGCTCGCGCTCGTACCAGGCCTTCACCTTGCCATCGAGCGTCACCCTGCCTTCGTCAACCGAGACGCGGATGCTGTTGGCCTCGACCTCGGCGCTTCGCTTCAGCGCTTTCTCGATCCGCGACTTCACGTCTGTGGCCTGCACCCTTGGCTTCATCGTGATCGAATTGGTGATGCCCGTGACGCCGGAAAGCCGCTTGACGGCATTCTCGGCGTCGGTGCGCTGATACCACCAATCCACCTGCCCAGTCAGCGCAACCCAGCCGTTCTGCACGCGGATCTGGACACGGTCCTTCGGCAGGGTGGTGTTCCAGGCCATGACATCGAGTGCTCGTTTCGCGATCTGGTCATCCGCCGTCTTCTTGTCGCTGGGATAGCGCACCTCAATCTCCTGGGCCACACCCCTGACGCCCGATACGCGCTTGACCGCCCGCTCCGCCGCGATCTTCTCCGCATAGCTGCTGACATGGCCCGTGAGCGTGATGACGCCATCCTCGGCGACCACGCCGATATGAGCTGCATTCACGCTTGGATCCCATTCCAGTTCGTCCAGAACAGCCTGGTGCAATGATCTGTCACCCATGACATTCTCCTTCGTGTTGCGCGGTCTGCCGCCCAACCATCGGAACCGCCGAATCATTGTGGGTGTCTGGCGCGACTCAGGCGCTGATCTCGATCAAATGCATCATCGGGAAATGGGGCAACGTTCGTCGCGCCATCACCGGAGAGCACCATGCGGACCATCACTCTTGGGTTTGTCTATTTCGCCGTAGTTTTCGGCGCGGGCTTCGTATTTGGCGTCTTCAGGGAGCTGGCGCTCACGCCGATCTATGGCCAAGATACCGCCGTGCTGCTGGAAGTTCCGTTCATGCTCGCGGCCATCGTCGCGGGGGCCTGGATCACCCTCCGGCGCGAAGTGCTCGCCCAGAGCAAGCCAGCCCTGCTCCTGATCGGACTGGTCGGGCTGCTGCTTGTGCAGATCGCTGACTTCGGAGTCGGCCTTGGTTTGCGAGGAATGAGCCCTCAGGATCAGTTGAGCAATCTGAGGACAACGGCCGGCCAGATCTATCTGGGCCTCCTTGCAATCTTCGTCTTCATGCCGCTGGTCATCGGGTCGCTCATGCGCTTCGGGCAGAATGGCGGAAGAGGGCTGGTAGCGGCTGCACCCCAGCAACCAACCGATCCGCCGTAAGGCCAATCCCGATCCTGGCACCAAGAAATCCATGCTGCCAGACAGCCGCCGCAGCCGCCTCGAAGGCAGCCATGCCTAATGCGAGATGTGCACCGATCAGGCCGCAAAGGACATCACCGGAGCCTGCGGTGGCAAGCTCGGGGCCTGCGTTGGTGTTGATGGCGGCGCGACCATCAGGTGCTGCGATCACGGTATCGATACCCTTGAAGACGATCACAGCATTGGCGATGCGGGCAGCCGCGCGGGCTTGCTCGACCTTCGACTGCCGAAGGGCATCTGGCAGTGCCATAAAGTGAAGATCATTCGGGAGCAGAGGCCCGAAAAGCCGGTCGAACTCACCCGCATGAGGAGTCATCACGCACGGACCCGCATGTTCGTTCATACCGCTGGGATCCTTGATGCGGCCGACGAGGCTTGTCAGCGCATCAGCGTCCAGAACGAGAGGACACGAAGCGCGTCTGGCGGCATGAATGCGCGCCAGCGTCGGTGCGCCGACACCCGCGGCGGGGCCGATGACGATCGCTCCGAAGCGCTTCTCCGCCAGAACATCCGCGAAGGCCTCCGGTGACGCCGCCTCCCGCAGCATGATGGCTGTGACATGCGCAGCATGAATACGAAGAGAGTCCCTGTCGCCAGCGATTGTCACGGCCCCGGCACCATTGTTCAGCGCGGCAATGGCGGCGAGGCGGGATGCCCCGGTCTGAAACTCGGAGCCGCTGACAACGAGGCAATGGCCACGCTTGTACTTGTGGACATCAAGCGACAGTGACGGAATTGCATGTCGCCAAAGCGCTGGCGTGTTCCCGAAGAGGCGCACATTGACCGCGCTGGCCAGAAGATCCGCCGTCAGACCGATATCCGCGACCGTAACCTCGCCGCAAAACGCACGTCCCGGCCAGAGCCGATGGCCAGGTTTGGCGCGAAAGAACGTGACCGTCCGATGCGCCTTGATACAGGGTCCCATCGGCTGTCCCGTATCGCCATTGAGGCCGGATGGGATGTCAACGGCGAAGACGAAAACGCCGGAATGTTCGACACGGGCGATAGCCTCCGCCGCTTCACCAGAAACCGACCGTGACAATCCTGCGCCATAGAGCGCGTCAATCACGACACCTTCGGTTTGCGGTCTGAAGGCAGAAAGCGCCGCGATGGGTTTCATCCAGCGCTTTGCTGCATGACGAGCAGCACCTTCACTCGGCGCCGCCGCGAAAACCTCGACGTCGTACCCTCGATCCGCCAGTGCTGTCGCAGCGACATAACCGTCACCGCCGTTGTTGCCGGGACCGCAAAGAACCGTGATCGGCACGCCTTGCGGACATTCCCGTGCCACCGCTTCGGCGACTGCACGACCGGCAGCCAGCATCAGGCGGTCGATGCCGATTCCCGATGCGACAGCCACCTGATCGACAGCTGCCATCTCGGCAGTGCTGAGAATGTCCTCGGGCGGTTCTGATGAAGGTACGGCACGAGCTGGCATGGCTTGTTCTGCTACAGAATTCGGCCTGTCGCCAGCGACGGTTGCCCGTCAGGCCAGGATATCCCGGCGCATCCTGTCGAAGTCGTCCTTCGTCAGATCGCCCTTGGCGTAGCGCTCCTTCAAAACGTCGAGCGCATTCGGGCGACCGCGATCCGATCCCGAACGCTTCATCAGATAGGATGCGAGAACGGCAGCCAGACCGATCAGGGCCGCATACCACACGAGATGTGCCAGCACATGCACGCCGAAGTAGCCGTCATTCCAGCCGGCAGACCAGTTGGGCCAGTTCATCATGATACTCTCCTTGTCGTGAGTCCAACTATGCCGCCGGGGGTCGTGGCGGGCGTTGATGCGGATCAAGCGATGCTGGTTATCGCCCCTTCAGCCGCCGCATATGCGCCAGCAGGTCATCGATCTGGCGGGGCGTCAGAGTAAACTCAGGCATCGTGTTGTGCCCGGTGACAATGCCCTCGGCAAAGCCTTCCTCCAGGTCCTCAAGCTTGTACTTTCGAGCCACCGCACGAAACGACGGTGCCTTCCGGTTTGGGCTGACACCCGTTCCACCAATGGCATGACACTGGCTGCAGTTCGCGACGGCAAAGACTTCGCCGGCGCGGGGATCTGCGGCCCGGCCTCCGGCTGTCGAGGCGATGAAGAGGATGATTGCTGCAAGGACAACAGCCGCGAGAACCAGGAAACGATGACGGGTCACGCGGGCCTCACCGACACGATCTTGTATGTCTCCATCGCTCCATCGGGATCGCGGATGGAAACATACTCGCCAGGCTTGAAGGCATGATCGCCAAAGCGATATCCCGCTTCATCATCCGCGTGGGTCGCACTGTCATAGTCGAAGCCCCAGGTTGCGCCTTTGTCCCCTCCCGCGCGATGCACCAAGGAACCGCGTTTGATCGGCTCATCATCCCAGAACCGGCGGACGATGCAGGCGTTCTTTCTGTCTTTCCAGGATTTCGTGTCGATATGGCCGTGTTCGTCGATGGGTGCCACGAATTCGTAGCCGTGACGGATCGAGCCTTCAGGGAAGGCCTTTGTCCGGGCAAGGTTGAGTGTGATCTGCATGAGGCTGGCGTGTGGCATTGGCTGGGTGTCCTTCTGTCCGTCAGAGGATGCTTCAGCCGTCTTCCAATGCGTTGATCTTGCTCAATGCTATGGCGCTTCGCGGATGCAACATGCCTCCATCGAAACAATCAGGAGGAATGCAATGACGCCGAATGTTGGAACCATTGATCGCATCGCTCGCGCCGCTCTGGGGGCAGTGCTGATCGCCTTCGCGCTCGGCTACATCTACCCCGGCACCGGCTGGAACTGGGTCGGCTGGATCGGCGCTGTGCCCTTGCTCACGGCCGTCTTTGGCTACTGCCCGGCCTATTCACTCGTCGGGATCACGACCTGCAGCGCCCAGAAAAGCTAGCTTGATCTGGCAACCAGTGTGACTTGAGAAAAAGGACCGGGGCATTCGCGCCCCGGTCCTTTGCGCGTCGCACGTCAAGCAATGACCTTGCGATAGAGATGCCAGGTCGCGTGGCCCAGGACCGGCAGCACGATCAGAAGCCCGAGAAAGAACGGCGCAGCTGCCAGAAGCAGCAGAACGCCAACGATCAAGCCCCAGACCAGCATGACCGGCAGGTTCATCATCATACCCTTGATGGACAGGATGATCGCCGAGATGAAGTCCTGCTCCCTTGCCAGAAGATGCGGGAACGAGAAGACCGAGATGGCGAAGGCGACAAAAGCAAATCCGGCTCCCGCCAGAGTGCCCGTCAGCAGGAATGTGATGGCACTGGCTCCGAACATGAGATCAAGGCTCATCGTCAGCGGGTTCACCGGTTTCAGACCGAAGTTGAGCGCATAGATCAGCAACGCGACACGCACCCAGAACAGCAGCAACACCATCAGTGTAAATCCAAGCATCATGATCTGTCGGCCGGACTGATGCCGGACCGCACCCAGAATGATCGGGAATGACAACGGCAAGCCGCCCTCCAATCGCCTGCTCACCTCGTAGAGTCCAACAGCGGCAAATGGTCCGATCAACGCGAAGCCCATGATCAGGGGCAACACTGTCACATACTGCCCGAGGTACACGGCGAGGCCGATGAGAGCGGTGCCGGCAACTGCGTAGAACAGGCCAAAGAACAATCCATAGGTCGGCGCTGCCGCAAAATCCGCAAGGCCTGCCCGGAGGCTGTCGAGCAGATCCGTGATTGTAATCGCTCGAACTTCAAAACTCGCGGGCCGGGTCTCCATTCCATCGTACTCCGATTCAGCGTTCATGGCTGGTGCTCTCCTGATTTGACCGCGGCAGATCATCATCGGCGATGGCGCGCCATCCGGCACCTTCCAGGTCGTCGAATTGCCTGGCGCGCAACGACCAGACGAAGCCCGCAAGTCCCAGCGCTCCCAGAAGCAGGGCAAGGGGCAGCAGATAGACAAGGACATTCATCAGATCACTCCTCTCACCCGCTGCGCCCGGAGCGCGTTCAACGTCACAATCACCGAGGAACCCGACATTGCGAGGGCCGCCACAAGCGGCGTGGCATAGCCCGCGATTGCCAATGGCACGGCAATGGCGTTGTAGATCACCGCAAGCCACAGGTTCTGCACCATCAGACTGCGCGCGCTTCGGGAAATCGCGACCGCGGCAAGAACAGGTGCCAGACTCGCTCCGAGAAAGACGGCATCGGCGGCAGCCTGCGTCAGGTGAACGGCGGACACCGGCGAGATCGAGACATGGGCTGCGGCCAAAGCCGGCGCGTCGTTCAGGCCGTCGCCCACCATCATCACGGTCCTGCCGGATTTCTGGAGATCGCGGATGAAGCCGAGCTTGTTCAGCGGGCTTTGGTTGAAATTCAGATTGGCCTTCGCGCCGAACAATTCACCGAAGCGGGCGCGCTCGCGTGCGTTGTCGC
>JANMFA010000578.1:0-2232 GCA_031377545.1 Hyphomicrobiales bacterium
AACCCGGAACGGGCTCCATATCGATGTCGTTGGCGAGGAGGTAATCGCAGGCATGCGTCTCGGCATGGCCTCCATTGATGAAGAACGGGGCATGGAAGCGCTTGCCGATGAGCCGCCCCTGCATGTCGGTCATGCAGACCAGCACGGTGTCGATCTCGCCTGACGCGACGGCTGCCTTCAGCGCTTCAAAGCCCAGTGATCCCGACATTCCATTCTCCCCGAAGCGCTCTTCCGGCCAAAGTGAAGGCCTTGCGGGATGATTGCAACCCTGAGAGGCGCGACCGCAAGGGGACGGGACGCATTTTTAGCCGACACTGCATTTTCCACCTCGACGCGCCGTCGCAAATCCGTCACCTGTCGATCCTCTGCCTGCGCAACCGATTTTTCCGGACATCCGCTATTTCTCTCACCGTCTTCTTCGCCGTGCTCGCCGCCGCTGCTCTTCATGCCGGCTGGAACGCCATACTCAAGATCAAGCTTGAGCCCTTTCTGGCGATGGTGCTGATCAACTTCTGCGCCTCGCTCATCACCGTACCGCTTCTGATCTACACGGGCCTGCCGCGCGCAGAGGCTTGGCCCTGGTTGATCGCTTCGGTGCTGATCCATGTAGGTTATTATTTCGCGCTGACCGAAGCCTACCGCCGGGCCGACATGGGACAGGTCTATCCGATTGCGCGTGGCTCGGCACCGCTTCTCACCGCTGTGGCATCCATCTTCCTTCTGGGAGAGAACGTCTCACTGCAAGGCTTCGCAGGGATCGCAATCCTGGGCCTTGGCATTTTCGTCATGTCGATGAAATCTGCGCACGACGCCACGCATATGGACCGCAAGGCTCTGGTCTTCGCCGGACTTACCGCCATCACGATCTGCGCCTACACGCTCAGCGATGGCACCGGAGCACGGGTTTCAGGCGATGCGCTGGCCTATATCGCGGCGCTTTTCGTGGCGGATGGCCTGTTCTTCACACTGATCGCCTGGTTCATGCGCGGTACGGCAGGATTGCGGCCCATCACCGCGTTCTGGGGACCAGGCATGGCGGGTGGTGCGATGTCGGCGGGTGCCTATGCCATCGCGATCTGGGCCATGACGGTTGCTCCCATTCCGTTGGTGGCGGCCGTGCGCGAGACGAGCGTATTGTTCGGAGCCGCCATCGCCGTGATCATCCTGAAGGAGCCGCTCAGGGCGAACCGGATGGTGGCGGCCGTGCTGATCGTGGCTGGCCTGGTGCTGATACGCCTGCAGTAGGGACTACCGCTTGCGCCAGCTCTGCAGACGGTCAAAAACCAGCCGGTCCAGCAGCACATGCAACAGCTTCACCGCCATCGCGGTCAGCACGATGCAGCTTGCCATGGCGGCTGCGGCGGCCATGGTTCCGGCCTCATCCATATGCACGATGGCAATGGCCGCGACCTTGGTGGAGGGACCGTAGAGGAAGATGATGGCCGACACGGTCGTCAGGGCATTCACGAACATATAGACCGCGATATCGAGAATGGCCGGCATGCAGATCGGCGCCGTGACGCGGCGGAACGTCGTCCAGAACGGCACCTTGAGCGAAGCCGAGACCGATTCGAACTCGCTGTCGATCTGCTTCAGCGCCGTCGTCGCGGTGATATGCGCCACCGTGTAGAAATGCGCGATGGTGTTGACCGCAAGCAAGGTCAACGTGCCGTAGAAGATGCCCAGCGGATTCGACGGTGAATTGATGAAAAAGACATAGCCGAGGCCCAGCACAAGGCCCGGCACCGCCATGGGCAGCATGGCGAGAAACGGCACGATCTGGCGCAAGATTCCGTGGCCTTTGGTCTTTTCCACGAGATACGCCACGGCGAAGACAACCGCCGTTCCGATGATCGCGACGAGGGCCGCGAGACGCAGCGACGTGAAATAGGGATCCCAGCCGCCCGGATCGAAATTGGCAAAGTCATAGTTCGCGGTGGTGAGCGACAGATTGTAGGGCCAGTATTTGATGAATGACGCCCAGACCGCCACGCCCAGCATGGACAGAAGTGCTGCGCCGATCACCAGGCAGAAGACCAGCAGGCCGATGTCCCGCACGGCATGGGGCTTCGGCTGGTAGGGCACCGCGCGGGCCGAAAGCAGCGCCACCTGTCGTTTCTGGACCTGCCGGTCCACGAAGAAGGCGAGCACGGCTGGCATCAGCAGAATGAGGCCAACAACCGCACCCATCTCGAAATTCTGCTGCCCCACGATCTGCTTGTAGGCATCGGT
>JANMFA010000597.1:0-2071 GCA_031377545.1 Hyphomicrobiales bacterium
GGCTGGATCCGGCAAGGCTTGCAGGCAAACAAGGAACGATATCGGGAGGCTGATCGGCTAGCGAGAGGAAACAGCGAAGTCCTGCTCGCCTTCGATCTCCGGCAAATCCCTGAGCGTCGCGAGCCCGAACATCGACAGGAATGTCGGCGTCGTCACATAGGTCAGCGGTGCACCGGCCTGGGCGACGCGCGGCCCCGCGCCAATCAGGTCAAGCCGTTTGAGCCGGGCGATGGTGTCACGGCTGATGTCCGCGCCGAGCATCTCAGAAACCTTTGACCGTGTCACAGGCTGGAAGTAGGCAATCACCGTCAACACGGTGGTTTCCGTCTTTGACAGTTCGAGCTGGCCAGGTTCACGCTGTCTGGCGGCAGCGCGGATGGCTTCGGCAAACCGCGTCCGGGTACGATGCGCCCAGCCGTCGGCGACGGGCACGAGTTCATACGGTCGCGCCTTCAGCTCGCTCTGGATATCGGCGATCAGTTCATCGAGCACGCAAGCCTTGCCAACCAGCCTGCTGAGGGATTCGCGCGGCACGGGTTCGGCGGAGGCGAAGATCGCCGCCTCCACGCGGCCCATCCACTCCCGCCAGCGCATTTCGGCGGGCAGGCCTGCAAGCTCCGCGTCGAACAGTCTCGTCTGTGGGGCGGGCGCTGGCCTGGCCATCGTCACAGGCCGTAGAGTCGAAAGGTGGGCCTGTCGGTCATGAGCCGCAGCACGCCCCTTGCATGCAGGCTTTCGCAAAAGCGCCGCGCGGCCCGGTCTGAGCCGAGCCCCTGTCCCCTGACCTGCGAGGCCATGCGCCAGGGTGCGACGCAATCATCCGACAGGATCAGCTTCAACCCGCCGCCGCTGTCGCGGGTTCTGAGCGTGGCCGCCGCTACTGTCGCGGCCTCGGCACGACGCGCCAGATCGACCGCCAGAATGTGGGCGCGGGTGGCTGCCAGACCCATCACAGCCATGCGCCGTGCCTCCCAACCCTGGCCGCCCACGCGGAAGGGGCGACGCTCTCGGCCCTCGCGCCAGAACGGATCGGCGATCACGGTCGCCATCAGCGGCACGGGCCGCTCCCACCCGAGCGCGGCGGCGAGATCAACGTCCGCCTGCATCAGGGCGACAACCTCCGAAGCACCCTCCCCTGCCCCGACCTCGGCAGCGAGGCCCTCGATACTCCTGACCGCAAAGCTTGCAGGCTGATGCCCGAACCGCCGCCAAAGCCTGTGCACGCGGCCCGCCGGTCCCGGATTGTCGCCGGACCGTGTCAGTTGCTCGGCGTCGCGCAAGGCGGACTCGTCCGCGGAGATCCTGAGCAAACGGCTGCTGGCAACCGCGGCCTGCAGGGCGAGGCGCATCCTAAGGCCGCCAAGCCAGGGCGGATCGGACCGAAGGATCTGGTCCAGCGCGAACAACGCCGCGCCGGCGCAGGCCTCGGCGGACACAATGGACGCGGCATCTGGCAGCAGCAATGCACCCCGGCCGGTGAGCGACATGCCCCGCGCTGTCCAGCCTGGAAGAGGCTGGAGATACAAGGGCTTTGCTCCGGAGGCCGCAGTCTTCGTCGGTCTCGGGCGGGCGGAGGGCCGAAGTGACACATCAAGGCTTTTGGGGGTCGAATCCATGCTGCGACGCTACACGGATGACGGCGTATCTCAACCGTTTTGGTAGTCAAAACGCCGCTATCGCAACACGCCGCCGGCAGACATCGCCTGGAAGGCTGCCATTGGCGCGGGTATTGCCGCCGCCCGTTGAATGAGCGATTACTCACTCCACAGGCGGTGCTCTTGTCAGGCATCGAGGGATTGTCTGACGCCAACAAGGGGATTTTCACCATGGCCAGCTGTCGACATCTGAGCATTGCGGGGTGTGCCAGAACATTGCTCGCGGCGATCGTCGGGCTGATGGTGCTGGCGGGAGCGGCCCTCGCCCAGACCTATCCGACGAAACCCATCACAATGATCGTTGTCTTCGCGCCGGGCGGGCCGACGGACGTGCTGGCGCGCATCATCGCGGACCACATGAGCCGTACGCTCGGCCAGTCCATCGTCATTGAAAATGTCGCGGGCGCCGGCGGCAC
>JANMFA010000620.1:0-2182 GCA_031377545.1 Hyphomicrobiales bacterium
CGCATGGTTGACGGTCTGAAAGCTGTGGGTTTGCCCAATCGGGGTGTCGTGAAGGTGGCGGGTGAGGACGCGCGCGGCTTTCTCGATACGCTGCTGACAAACAGCATGGACGGAGTTTCGCAGGGCCGGGCCATTCATACCGCGCTGCTGACACCCCAGGGCAAGATCATCACGGATTTCTTCGTGACGGAGGCTCCAGCCGACGACGGCGGCGGCTTCTATTGCGATGTGCCTCTGGTCTCGGCGGCGGAACTGGCCAAGCGCCTGACCTTCTACAAGCTGCGCGCCAGGGTGACGGTGGAGGACTTGTCCGAAACGCTGGGTGTGGTGGCCGCCTGGGGCGGCAATGCTGCTGTGGCAGAATTTGGCCTTGCCTTCACGGACCCGCGCCTGCCGGAGCTGGGATACAGGCTGATCCTGCACAAGAGCCAATGCGATGCCGTGATCGCGGAAGTCGGTGCAACACTGGCTCTCCTCGACGCCTACCATGTCCATCGAGCGGCGCAAGGCATCGGCGAAGTTGCCTTCGACTTCGCCCTTGGCGATGCCTTTCCGCATGAGATCAACATGGACCAGCTCCACGGCATCGACTTCAGGAAGGGCTGCTATGTCGGGCAGGAGGTTGTCTCGCGCATGCAGCATCGTGGCACGGCGCGGACCCGTCTGGTCCAGCTACGGTATGACGACGGCTTTGCCGCAGTTGGCGGGGCACCCGTCATCACAGGAGAAAAGACGCTTGGAACGACCGGAACTGCGGCCAATGGCATCGGCCTTGCCATGATCCGTCTCGACCGCGCGGCGGAGGCTGTGACGGCGGGAACACCAATCACCGCTGGTGGCTTGGTCGCCACCGTGATCCGGCCGACGTGGTGGACTGCTGATTGGCCACTTCCCGCTCAAACATTCTGAACTACATCACCGCAAGGAAGCATGACACAATGATCAGCATCTCACCGGAGGAAGCGGCCGACCGCGCAAGACATGGTGCCGTCCTCGTCGATGTTCGTGAACCAGGAGAACGACGGCGCGCTTATATCAAGGGTTCAATGCACCAGCCGCTTTCGGGCCCGACGGAAATGACCGGCATCACCGACGGTCCGGACATCATCTATTATTGCACCAGCGGAACCCGCACGCGGACCAGCGCTGCGAGGTTTGAAGGCGGCAGAAGTGCACCAGCGACCATGCTGGCGGGCGGCTTGCAGGCCTGGATGCAAGCAGGCCTGCCTGTGGTCGAAGACAAATCCGCACCCATCGATATCATGCGGCAGGTGATGATTGCGGCAGGCAGTCTGGTGCTGATCGGCACCGGCCTTGGGGCGACGGTCCATCCTGCCTTTTACGGCCTGTCCGCCTTTGTCGGAGCTGGACTCATGTTCTCGGGTGTCACGGGGTTTTGCGCGATGGCTCGCCTGCTGTCGCTGGCTCCCTGGAACCGGTAAGATTTGTTCCTTGCTGATTCCCGGATTGACACCATGCCCGAACCCCAGAGCCTGATCACCCATCCCGACGGCAAGACCCGCTGCTGGTGGCCCGGTGTTGATCCGCTCTATGTGGCCTATCACGACACTGACTGGGGCGTGCCGGAGACGGATGATCGCGCCCTGTTCGAGAAACTCGTTCTCGACGGCTTTCAGGCCGGACTGTCGTGGATCACGATCCTGCGCAAGCGCGAGAATTTCCGGAAGGCGTTTGATGGCTTTGATGCCCAGAAGATGGTGCGCTACTCGCCGGAGAAACTGGAGGCGCTGATGCTGGACGCCGGTATCGTGCGCAACCGCGCCAAGATCGAGGGCGTGGTGCCATCCGCGAGGGTATTCCTGGCGATCCAGGAGAAAGAGGGCTTCGCCAGTTACCTTTGGAAATTCGTGGATGGTCGCCCGGTACAGAACAACCTGACGTCACGCGCCAATGTGCAGGCCGAGACAAAGGTGAGCCAGACAATCTCGAAAGACCTGAAAGCGCGAGGCTTTACGTTCTGCGGCCCGACCATCGTCTATGCCTTCCTGCAGGCCTGCGGATTGGTGAATGACCATCTTGTAGGCTGCTACCGGCATGAGGAAGTGGCGGAGCTTGGGTCCAGGATCGTCATGCCGAAGCGCTGACAGGAACGCAGGATCGCGACAGGGTGGACTTGCCGCTTGCATTATGGATACATCCTTCAATCAGACTGCACTGGATG
>JANMFA010000624.1:0-13363 GCA_031377545.1 Hyphomicrobiales bacterium
GAAACATTTTCCAAAAACAACAACATGCAGCCCGGGAAATCATGCTCCTGCAAGTGAATGATGGCTTCGTGAGGGTAGTGTTAGCATCGGAGCTTTTCCGCCACCAAGGCACCACATCATCGCAGCAACAGGCCAGTGAGACAGAGATTCCGGAGACACTTCCGGGCCAGTGGGATGATTGAGGCTTCCGCCCGACCCTGGCCTCGAACACTATCTGGATCCATTCCGCGAGTTCTCCTGCGAAGGCTGGAGCGGCAAGGCGTTGCCATAAAAGTTCTTCCTGATGCGCCACATCGCCATTGCTTGGGTGGGATTCCCACCCGAAAGCATTGGCTGACATGAAAAGCCGTGATCGCGGCAGCCGGAATGTGACACCGCAAGGCTCTCGTCGAGTCGCATCAGTCAATATGACAACCCCAACTCAGGTCTTGCCAGTTTCGCAGCAAGGCTGAGCGCAGATTCCAGCGCATCCGCCGTCGCGATGCCTTTGCCAACGATGTCGAAGGCGGTGCCATGGGCAGGGGTCGTGAACACGGTGTCTAGCCCTGCCGTGACGGTAACGCCCTTGCCCAGCCCCTTGAGTTTTGTCGCGATCTGACCCTGATCGTGATACATCGCGACAACGCTGTCGAAATGGCCAGCAAAGGCCTTCAGATAGATCGTGTCCGACGGATAGGGGCCCGAGCAGTTGATGCCGCTGGCTGCGACCCGTTCAACCGTGGGTCGAATGAAATCGATTTCCTCGCTGCCGAACAGACCACCTTCGCCGGCATGGGGGTTGAGTGCGCAGACGGCGATGCGCGGGTTATCGATGCCGAACTTGCGCATGGTGCGGTCAACAAGCTCGATGGCTTCAGTGATGCTTGTCTCGTTGATCAGGTCCAGCGCATTGCGCAAGGAAACATGCGAGGTGACGCGCGACATCCATTGCCCCTCAACCACATTCATCTCGGAAAAATAACTCTTGTGGCCGAGCAAGTCCGCGAACATCTTGTGCTCGTCGAGATAGCGCCAACCGCCGCCATGCAGGGCCTGCTTGTTCAGAGGCGCGAACGTGATGGCGTCGAGCCTGCCAGCCTGCGCCAGCCTGATCGCGTAGGCCAGCGTCTCTCCCGTCAGTCGGCCGGCTTCGGTAGAGACCTTCCCCTGTTCGATGGTGGCAGGGTCCATGTTGGCCAGATCGATCATCGGGATACCGGGCTGGCTGAAATCGACAGGCTCGTCGCTGGTAACGACCCGCGGCGAAACGGTTGCACCAATGACGGAGGCTCCCTGCTGGAGTTGACGTGCGTCACCGATCAACAGGATGTCAGCCCCTTGCGGTGTCCGCCTTTCTGCCAGGATCCGCGCAACGATCTCCGCCCCGATCCCGGTCGGGTCGCCAAGCAGAAGGCCGATGACAGGTTTTCGAGTAGGGGATGTGGAAGCAGGTTGCATGATGTGGTCCTGAATGATCGGAATGGGCGAATTTCAGGCGGATCAAGCGCCAAGATTGCGGATGATCGCAGCCGTCATCTGTTGGGTGGATGCCGTGCCGCAGATATCACCTGTCCTGCCGTTCGGATCCGCCAGAGCCCGGTCGAGCGCGGTGCGGATATCGCCGGCGGCGGTTACAGCCTCTGGAACGGCGCGCGAGCGCCCTAGCCAGTCGAGCATCATGCGCGCAGACTCGATCATGGCATAGGGATTGGCTATCCCCTTGCCGGCAATATCAGGGGCGGAACCGTGGGTCGCCTGCGCCATGGCAATATTGCCCTCGCCGATGCACAGGCCCGGCGCCATGCCAAGACCGCCCACAAGTCCGGCCGCCTCATCAGACAGGATATCTCCGAACATATTGGTCGTGACAACGACATCGAAATTTTGCGGATCGCGCACCAGGCGCATGGCGAATGTATCGACGATAACATCGTCAACGCGCACATCTGGAAACTCGAGCGCGACCTTGCGCACTTCCTCGACGAACATGCCGCAGCCCAGCTTGAATACCGTATCCTTGTGAATGTAGGTGAGATGCTTGCGCCGTGTGCGTGCCAGTTCAAACGCGGCCCGCGCCACGCGTGATGAGCCTCGCCGCGTGATGACGCGCACGGAGATTGTCACATCCTCGGTCGGGCGGAATTCACCTGACCCCATGACCACATTGCGGTCGGGCTGAAAGCCTTCATTGTTCTCCCGAACGATGACCAGATCGACATCCTGATGCAGGCAGCCGATATCGGCATAGGACCGTGTCGGGCGGATATTGGCGAAAAGATCGAAATGCTTGCGCAGGATCGGGTGCGGGTTGATCGCTCCTGGCCCCTTGGGGTAGGCGCGATGCCCGATGGGCCCCAGAATGAATCCGTCCATCTGCGACAGCGCTTCCAGGGTTCCCTCCGGCAGGGTCGAGCCATGGGTATCGAGGGCGGTCCGCCCGATCGGCGTCGGCCGCCAGTCGATGCGGACATTGCGGCGCTGTGCAGCCGCCTGCAGAACCGCAACCGCTGATGGCACGATCTCGTGGCCGATATCATCGCCATTGAGGATGCCGATGATGAGATGATGGGAATTCATGGCTATTCTTCCGCGTTCATTGGAATTGTCTGGATCTGGATGGGGCGTCACGGTCCCGGTCCGGAGGGCGGGTCGAAGCGCAGGACGATCATTGCATAGAGATTGAAAAGCACGTGGATACCCGATGTCACCAACACGATGCGCAGGAGATGGAAGGCGGTGACTGTGACCGCATCGAGATGCAGCAGTTTCGCGGTCAGGACCATCTCGGCGATTCCGGCTGGAGCGACCGCCAGAAAGGCAGTCGCAAACGGCACTTCACTGAGGGCCACAATCATTTCAGCACCAAGTGCCGCCGTTAGAATGAGCCAGCCCGCCACCAGGACTCCCGCGCAGGCGACTCGGGGAAGCTGGGTGAGAAGCGTCCGCTCAAACCGGCACCCGAGGACCATCCCGAGCAGAACCTGTGCGATGATGAGAACAAACTTCGGCAATGCCAGCGCCAGCCCGGAACCCAGTGTGAGCGCCATGCCAACGAGTATCGGGCCGAAGAGCCATGCATTGGGCAAACTGACGAAGCGTTTCAGCCCGGCCCCGGCAATCCCTGCCGCAATCAGCACCATCGGCAGGAATTGCGGACCAAGCATCACGGCTGCTTCATCCCCGGGCAAACCGCCGTCCGTCCCGAAAAAAAAGACAAGCGGCGGAACAGCAAGCACGATGATCGTGACTCGCAGAGCCTGCACGAGAGCGACCGCGCTTTCGTCGGCCCCCTTCTCCCTGGCAACCAGGGCCATCTCGATGACCCCGGCCGAACTGGTTGCGAAGAATGCCGTGCGTGCGTCGATTCGGGCCAGCCTGCGGAGCGCGAACGCAGCCATCATCGTTACCAGAATGACATAGGCGGTGCTTGCCAGCATTAGGGGTGCCAGGCGAGTTGATTGAAGCAGGACGGCAAGCGTGATCTTGAGACCTATTCCGAGGCCAACGATCATCTGGCCACTTTCGCGCGCCAGTGGCGGCGGTTGCAGGGAAATGCCTGCAACCGACACAATTGCACAGGCCACGAGCGCGCCCAGCATCCAGCCAAGGGGCACTCCGGCCCAAGCCGCGATGAATCCGCCGCTGCTGGCCAGCAACAGCGCCAGACCGCCCCGTTCGAACAAAGTGCGTGCCACGGTCAGCGGGTCGAAAGCGTTCGCCTGCCGGCATACGCAGTCAGCCGGTTGGCGATCGAGACAATCACGAACGAGACCACAAGCAGGATCAGTCCCAGAACGGATATCGCCCCGCGATCGCCGCTCTCGTGCAGATCGTAGATCACAACTGAAACCAGCTTGGTTTCGGAGGTGGTGAGCAGAATTGTGGCAGACAATTCGCGGATGGTCCCGATAAAGACGAAACACCAGGTCGCGACAACGTTGGTGCTGAGCAGTGGCGCGGTGATATCAGCGAGAGTGCGCATCCGGCTGCCTCCGAGAATGCGTCCCGCCTCCTCAAGCTCGGGATGGACGCTCTTGAAGGCCGACGACAATTGCTGATATCCCGCCGGCATCTCGATGGTCAGGAAGGCAATCAGCAGAATCCACAAGGTGCCATACAGCTGAAAACGCGGGCTGGAATAGGCGAGGAACAGGCCAACACCGAGAACGATGCCTGGTATGGCAACGGGTGCCGTGGCGAGGTAGCCTAGGATTGGCGCGCCTGGAACACTGCGGCGTGTAACCAGATATGCCACGACCAGCGCAATCAGCGTACCAAGCGTCGCTGTGGCCAGCCCCAGGATCAGCGTGTTCTTCAGGGCAAGCTGGGTTGCGGAGAAATCAAACAAGACAAAGTTCACGTGGTGCAACGACAGATTGGACCAGGTCAGCGGTTCGGAAACCGATTTCGTCAAGGCCGTTTTCAGCAGAACGGAATAGGGCAGAACAACCGTCAGCAGCAGAATTGCGACAGCAAAGGCGACCGCGAGAATGCGCCAGCGGCCCAGCGCGACAAGGCGAGCCTCGCCACTTTTCCCGCCCAGAGTGGTATAGCCGCGCCGCCCTAGAACGCGGGTCTGCGCCCACAGCAGAAGAACGGTGATCAGCAGCAGCGGCAGTGCAGCAGCCGCTGCAATACCCGGCTTCGGCGGAAACTGGAACAGGCTCCAGATCTTCGTAGTGACGACATGGAAACCTGCTGGCAGAGCAAGGATTGCCGGCGTGCCAAACATGGTCAGCGCCTGGACAATCGCAATCAGCATGCCGGCCAGCATGGCGGGCAACACCAGCGGCAGGGTGATCTTGCGCAGGGTGACCAAGAGGCCGCCACCAAGCATCGCCGAGGCATCTTCCAGATCGGCCGGCACCCGCTCCAGTGCATTGACCATCAGAGTGAACACGTAGGGATATGTGTAGAGCGCGATAGCGAAGACCACGCCGGGTATCGTGTAGATATCGACGAGGTACTCGTACTCATCGGCTCCGGTCAGCGCACGCCACAAGACATTGATGAGACCGCTGTTGGGCGCGGCCAGCATTTCCCAGGCGATGGCGCCAAGGAAAGGCGGCGTGACGAAGGATGCCGTCACGATCACGCGGACAGTGCCGCGCCATGGCAGGTCGGAACGTGCGACAAGCCAGGCCAGTGGTCCGGCGAGGAGGCAGGACAGCACACCTACGGCCCCTGCAATTCCCAGTGCCACAAGGAACGGACGCCGCAGGGTCGGGTCTGTGACCAGTGCCGCAAAATTTGCAAGCGTGAAGGCCCCGCTGCTGTCGGTCAGGCTGTACCAGGTCAGCCATGACAAAGGCAGGACGACCAGAAGCACGAGCAATGCGGCAAGACCTGCGAAGATCGGCATCGACCAATCGAAGCCGGGTCGCAGGTGCATGGACGCAGCGGAGTGGTCTGTCATGCGTCAGGTCCCGAAAAAGGTTTCGTATTTTTTCTTGATCTCCTCGATCATCGGCTCGAGCTTGACCGGATCGGAGTAGAGCAGCTTGATCTCGGCAAGGGGCATGCGGCCCGCCTTTTCCTTCACCTCTGGGTGAAACGAGCGCAGCCCGCCGACATCGGACAAGAGTTGCTGGGTCTCGGCTTTGTACATGAACTGGTAGAACAGTTTGCCGGCATTGGGGTTCGGCCCCTTGGCCAGAAGTCCACCATGACCGATGGCGATCGGCGTGCCTTCTTCGGCATAGACGACCTCGATGGGGCCACCAGCCTCCTTGATGATGAAGAGATTGTATTCGTTGCCATCTGCCATGATGGAGCGCTCTCCGAGTTCAAGCTTCTTCGGAGGCTCTGTTGAAGACTGGACCTGCATGATGCGCTGCTTGCCAAGCTTCTCAAAGTGATCCCAGCCCAGAAGATCGGACAGGACATGTGTGCCTGTCATCACGGTTCCTGAATAGGCCGGGTGCGCCTTCACCATGCGCATCCGCCAGCGCGGGTGCAGAAGATCGACATGGCGTTTTGGCGCATCCTCCGGCTTCACCTGCCTTGTGTTGTAGCCAATGACGGAACAATGGGCGCGGTAAGCCGCAAAATACCCATCCATATCGCGCGCATTGGCAGGCCAGTGCTTTGCAACATCAGCGGGAACGGCCTGGTTCAGCCACTTCTGCCGCTTGAAGACATTGAAATGGACAGCGTCCGATGTCTCGATCACATCGGCGCGGAAGATGTTGCTGCCGTATTCCTGGCCGATGCGCTGATAGACACGTTCGGCACCCGCCCGCTCGACCTGGACCTTGATGCCCGGATATGTCGCCTCGAACAGGTTGGCGATCTTTTCCGCCACCTGAACGTCAGTGGACGTATAGAATACAACTTTTCCCTCGCGGCGCGCAGCCTCGATCAATTCCGGGGTTGCCCCGTAAGGCGCGGGTGACTGCGCCTTGGCTGGCAATGCGGCGAGTGCGGTGGCACCTGCCGACAGTTTGATGAAGCTCCTGCGATCCATGGTCCAGTTTCCTCTTCCTGGTGCGATTGTTATTCTTGGTAGTCTTTGACACTGCCTATCGGGGTAACGCCCGGCAGTGCGCGGGCGGAAAGAACACGGTAACGGGTGACCCGACATCGATGGGTGTGGCAGCTGGTGCGACGGCGCGCACCTGCGCACCGTTCGCTAGCGTCACGAGATAGTCGCGGTGAGAGCCGAGATAGACCTGCCGCGTCACCACGCCGGGCATATGGTTTTCACCTGTGGCACCAGCCGGCATCAGCCTGACGTCATGCTGGCGGATAGAAACGGCCGTATCGCCGGACGGTGCAATTTCTCCCGAGCCGCACCGCAGCGTGAATCCGCCGCAATCGACGCGCCTGTCCGCATGGCCGGGCCCTCGAAAGATGTTCGTGCCCCCAATGAATTTTGCCACGAACTCCGATGCCGGGCGCTCATAGATATCTTCCGGAGTGCCTGCCTGTTCGACGATACCAAGATTCATCAACACGATCATGTCAGCGGTCGTCATGGCCTCCGACTGGTCATGGGTGACATAGACGGTGGTGTAGCGGTACTTGTCGTGCAGTCTGCGGATCTCGAAGCGCATTTCTTCCCGCAGGTTCGCATCGAGATTGGACAGCGGCTCATCAAGCAGCAGCGTTTCCGGCTCGACCACGAGGGCACGCGCCAGCGAGACCCGTTGTTGCTGGCCTCCTGACAATTCACCCGGATAGCGACCCGCCAGATGATCCAGCTTCGTCGCGGCCAGGATATCTCCGGTGCGCTGCCTGATTGCATCGCTGCTCAGTTTGCGCAGTTTCAGGCCATAGGCAACATTCTCATAGACCGACATATGGGGCCAGAGTGCATAGCTCTGGAAGATCATGGACATGTTGCGTCGCTCGGGCGGCTCGGCCTTGCCGGCTTGCGACACAACGCGCCCGCCAACAATGATCTCACCCGCTGTCGGCTCCATGAAACCCGCAATCAGGCGGAGCGTGGTGGTCTTGCCACAGCCCGATGGCCCCAGCAGGCAGACCAACGTGCCTTTTTCAATCGACAGGTTGGCGGAATCAACGGCGACCGCCGTGCCGTAAACCTTCCGCAGATTCCTGATTTCGAGGAAGCTCATCAGACTTTCCCCGAACGATGGACGGAGCGGGCGCTCTCAGGCTTGTACATAGGGTATCGGCTCCTTGCCCGAGAAAAAATTCCACAGTGTCGGATAGACAAGGTCCGGTCGGTGCTCTGCAGGATAATGTCCGGTGGGAATGGCCCAGCCCCGAAAATCCGGCGCCCAGGGCTGCCAGGCCTTCACCGGCTCAAGATGTCGCCCGACATGGCTGTTGCTGCCCCACAAAACCAGAACGGGGCATTTGATCTGCTTTTTCTGCCGGAAGTCCTCTTCATCCATCCGGTAGTCCAGAGTCACGGTGGCGCGGTAGTCCTCGCAAACCGTGTGGATCTGTTCCGGCGTGGCGCAGCGCCGGTACTCGGCCATGGCCTCGGATGTGAAAATCTCCAGACCGACGCCTTTCTTGTTGAGCTTGTAGCTCATGTAATAATCGAGATCGGAGCAGATCAGCTTTTCGGGGAAAGGCGCCTTCTGCGCCATGAAGAACCAGTGATAGGATTCCATGCCCCAGCCCAGCGTGATGTTGGACAGCAGATGCCAGGTCGGCACGATGTCGAGCGCCACAAGATGGGTAACTTTTTCAGGGTGGTCGAGGGCCATGCGGAAGGCAACCCGCGCACCCCTGTCATGCCCGGCGACGCCAAAGCGCTCGAACCCGAGTGCGCGCATCACGGCGACATTGTCGTCGCCCATGGCCCGGAACGTGTAGTTCTCATGGTCAGGCCCGCCATCGGGTTTTGCGCTGTCACCATACCCGCGCAGATCGGGGGCAATGACCGTGAAGCTCTCGGCCAGGGAAGGCGCGATCTTGTGCCAGCTCACATGCGTGAGCGGGTTGCCGTGAATCAGCAGAAGAGGCGGACCCTTGCCGCCGATCGCCACATGGATTTCCGCGCCATCTGTCTTGATGCGCTGTGTCGTGAAGCCTTCCATCAGGCGCGGGCCGTGCGGCTTTAGCGGCGGCATGACAGCAGATTGTGCACTCATCCCGCAACCCTGGCGCATAGCCAGTCCGGCATGCACCTGCCATTCCAAGAGGCAGGCCTTGTGCATGGCTGAATTGTCAACATTTGTGATTCCCGGAGCATCCGCACATCCTCCGCACTGATGGAAAACTGACAAATTTCATTCCCGACGCCTTCTTATTGCAGTATTTTTTAGGCATTTCCATAGATATGCACGTTTCAGGATTGTTGACAATCCCATCGCAATAGCCTTCTTTGACAATGACAGAGACGAGGAAACGACCGAACGATGCTTGAGCGAATCGCCGATCATGGTCTCACACAGCATGTGCAACAGCGCCTGCTCAATCTGATCACGTCGGGCGAAATCACGGGCGGAGACAAGATCACAGAAATGAGCATCGCGGAACGTCTGGGAGTGAGCCGCGGCCCGGTTCGTGAGGCCTTTCGCGCCCTTGAGGAAAGCGGCCTCTTGGTGACGGAGCGAAACCGTGGCGTCTATGTGCGCAATATCAGTCCGGCAGAGGCCGTCGAGATTCAGGAAGTTCGCTCCGCGCTGGATGAAATGGCGGCACGGCGCGCGGCATCGCGTCTCACCGTCGGACAGATCCGTGACCTTGACCAGCTTATCCGGGACATGGATGCCTGCGCATCAAGCAATGATATTTCCGGCTTTTATACGCTCAATCTTCAGTTTCATGAGCAACTCGTGGAATGGAGTGGCAACGCCAAGCTGCTCGCGACCTACCGACGCCTCATCAAGCAACTGCATCTTTTCCGGCAAAAGGGTCTCCAGCCCGCTGGCGAGATGGCCCATTCCAACGAAGCGCATCGCGACATCCTGCGGCACATCGCGCTCGGCGATCCCGATGCCGCCGCCAAAGCCATGCGGGAACACACCGCCCATGGCCGACATCGCATCCTGTTGAGCCGGACTGACGAAACCTGAAGCCTTCAAGCGCCAGCTGGCGCACCACAGAAGAAAGACCGCACCAATGAATGCCCAGTCGAAAGCCGCCACATTCGATGCCTTTCCCGATGTGCCCGGACTGACACGTCAGGTCGCGGCTTTTGTGGTGGACACCCGGGCCGCCGATCTTCCGGTGGACGTGATCGGGCTTGGCAAGAAATCACTTCTCGATGGACTTGGCCTGGCCCTCTCCGGCTCCGTAGCAGAAAGCGGCCATCTGGCCCAGGCCTATCTGTCCGGGCTGGGATCAAGTGGGCCCGCGACGGTGATCGGCACATCGATGAAAGTCGCCCCGCGCTTTGCCGCCTTTGCCAATGGCATTGGTGTTCACGCCGATGACTTCGACGATACCCAGCTAGCCGTCGCCAAGGACCGGGTTTACGGGCTCCTGACCCATCCGACCGCGCCCTGTCTGCCGGCCGCACTGGCGGTTGGCGAAGCCGTCGGAGCTTCCGGTGCGGAGGTAATGCTGGCCTACCATCTTGGTGTCGAGGTCGAGTGCAAGATCGCCGAAGCGATCAATCCGCGCCACTATCAGCATGGATTCCACGCAACGGCGACCTGTGGCACGTTCGCCGCTGCTGCGGCGGCATCGAAACTCCTCAAGCTCAATCTCGAACAGACCATGCGGGCGCTGTCGGTCGCCGGCAGCCAGTCAGCGGGCCTGCGCGAGAATTTCGGCACCATGATGAAGCCGTTTCATGCCGGGCGTTCCTCCGAAAGTGGCGTGGTTGCCGCTGATTTTGCCAAGCTTGGCTGGTCTGCGACCGACAAGATTCTGGAATCGCCACGCGGCTTCTTCCGGGCGGCGGGCGGCGGCTTCGATCCCACGGCGATTGTGGGCAAGCTGGGCAAACCATGGACATTTGCCGAGCCAGGGATCTCGATCAAACCGCATCCGTCGGGCTCCCTCACCCATCCCGGCATGACCGAAATGCTGCGCCTGATCAAGGCTCACGGGATCACCGCCGATCAGGTGACGAAGGTTGATGTCGGCACCAACCACAACATGCCCAATGCCCTGATCCACCACCAGCCCAGGAACGAGTTGCAGGCCAAATTCTCGATGCAGTTCTGCATGGCGATGCTGCTGATCGAGGGACGGGCCGGGCTGCCAGAGTTCACCGACGCGATGGTGATGCGTCCTGACGTGCAGGCCTATCTGTCCCGCATCAACTTCCATGTGCATCCCGAGGCAGAAGCGGCAGGCTACGACAAGATGACGACGATCATCGATATCCACATGAAGGATGGGCGCACGATTTCAGGCCGCGCGGATTTCGGCAAGGGCAGCCCGGCCAATCCCATGACCTATAACGAGGTTGCGGAAAAATTCAGCGCCTGTTGCGAGTTCGCCAAATGGCCCGAACAAAAGACAAAAGCACTGATTGCGGCGGCGGCACGCCTCGAAAGCATAGGCTCGATCAATGAGATCACTGCACTCCTGGCAAAATCGTGAATGGCCTGCGCTTGAAGAAGGGCCTTGCCCGCAAGCAACTTGCGCTAACCGTGAACTAGGTATTCCATGTGGCGTTCACCCCCCAGTGGGCTTTCCCGACGGTGAGCGCCGTCGGTAAAACGGTCGCAAGGCAAAGCGAACAGAGACGTGCCGGAAGGCCATCGAGATAAGGAAACGGCAGATGTTGAAGAGACTGGCTTTGGTGCTGCTGGCCATGATGGCGGCCTCCGCCGCGATGACTCAGACAATCCGTGACATGGTCACGGTCGATCTGCCAAATGACGCGGCAACACTGGACCCGCATCTGCAGTGGGATACGGACAGCTACGCGATCTACCGCAATATCTTCGACAATCTCGTCACCCGTGATCCAGCTGGGAAAATCGTGCCGCAGATCGCGGAAAGCTGGCGACAGGTGGACGATACGACCATCACGTTCAGGATCAGGTCGGGCGTCAAGTTTCATGATGGCTCACCACTGACAGCGGAGGACGCTGCGTTTTCAATCCGACGGATTACGGACCCAGCTTTGCGCAGCCCGCAGCTGTCACAGTTCGACCAGATCGCCTCTGCCGAGGCGACGGATGCCGTGACGCTTGTCGTCAAGACGAAGGCACCCTACCCCGCACTGATGGCGCAGCTTGTGAAGATGTCCATCGTGCCCAAGGCCGTGGTGGAGCGCGTCGGACCGCAGGCTTTCAACCTCCAGCCCGTGGGATCCGGCCCCTACAAGCTGCGCACATGGCAGCGCGGCGTGGCGGTAACGCTCGACGCGGTGCCCGACTACTGGCGCGGTCGCCCGCCCTTCGCCACCGCAACGTTCCGTGTGGTGCCCGACGTGGCAACACGCATCGCCGACCTGCAGACCGGGCGGGCGGATATCGTGCGCCAGCTTGGCCCTGACGAAGCCGTGCGCATCAAGGCGGATGCGAAGCTCCAGGTGCTATCCGCGCCAACCGAGCGCATCGGATACATGTTCATCAACGCGCTGGCAGGGCCAACACAGGATGTCCGCGTCCGCCGCGCCATCGCCCATGCGATCGATCGCAAGACGCTGATCGAGGCCCTGCTCCAAGGATACGGCAAGGAGGTCGACATCGTCCTGACGCCGGCCAATTTCGGCTATGTCGATGGCATCGGCGGCAATGCCTTTGATCCCGTGCGGGCGAAAGCACTTCTGACGGAAGCAAATGCCGTTGGAGCGCCCCTGACATTTCTGACATCCCCAGCCTATGATCGCCGCCTGGTGGAGGCGCTTCAGCAGATGCTGCAGGAGGTCGGCTTCCGCGTCGAGATCCAGACCATGGACCATCCGACCTTCCTGCGCCGCCGTCAGGGCCGCCCGGACGAGGCCGGATCGATCTCTCTGGGGCGGTGGAGCTGTGCCTGCCAGGACGCCGACGGCGTGATTTTCCCGCTGTTCCGCAGCGGATCACTCTGGGCGAAATACGCCAATCCCGACTTCGACAAGGAGGTCGATGCGGCCCGTTCCACTCTCGATGAGGGCAAGCGGCTCTCCCACTACCGCCGTGCTTTCGAAATCCTGCGCGACGAGGTGCCGGGGCTGGGTCTCTACCAGGATGTTGCGATCTACGGCGCGCGCCGCGAGATCCGCTGGCAGCCCACGGCGAACGAGGCGTTCTTCCTCTTTGATATCGGTTGGCAGCCCTGACGCACTGAGCCGGAAACGCCATGCCGCGCTATCTCCTGAGCCGGTTGATCCAGGCCATACTGACGACCTTCGGCGTGATGACGATTGTCTTCTTCGTCATGCGCCTTTCAGGCGACCCCGTCCTGCTGCTCGTGCCGGAAGGTGCTACCCGTGAACATATCGATGCCTTGCGCCGCGAACTGGGCTTCGACCAACCGATATGGCGACAGTATCTCAGCTTCCTCACGGGTCTGCTTCGCTTCGAGTTGGGCGTCTCGGTCGTGCAGCGCGTGCCGGCATGGGATATTCTGGCGAGCCGGATCCCCTATACGCTGGCGCTGGCGGGAGCGGCCTTGGCTGTAGCCATCGGCCTTGGTGTGCCCGCAGGCATCGCGATGGCCGTTTGGCGCGGGCGCTGGTTTGAGCGACCCATCGCGGCGCTCGTCGTCACCGGCCAGAGCATGCCGACCTTCCTCACCGGCATCTTGATGATCATGCTGTTCGCGGTGACTTTGCGCTGGCTGCCGTCATCCGGGGTGGATGGACCAATGTCGGTCATCATGCCGGCCATTGCGCTTGGTATGCTATCGATGTCGACTTTCGCGCGGATGGCGCGGATCGCCGTCGTCGATGAACTCGGAAAGGACTATGTGCGGGCCGGCCTGGCGCGCGGTCTGCCGCTTGGCAAGGTCATCACGCGCCACGTACTGCGCAATGCCGCGATTCCAGTGGTCACCATCGCCGCGCTGGAAACCG
>JANMFA010000629.1:0-1822 GCA_031377545.1 Hyphomicrobiales bacterium
GCCGGAAGGGCGCGACCATGCAGACCCGATGGCCGTGGCTTTTGCCGCCACTGCCGGCGCGGCAGCACTGCGTCCGCTCTCGCCGGTAAACCTGCGGGCGAAGCGGGAGCCAGGCGGTGTGCGGATCAGCCGGGTCCGCCGGACGCGGTACGGCGGTGACAACTGGGATCTTGCCGAAGTGCCGCTGAACGAAGAGACCGAGACCTATGCGGTCGAGGTGCTGAGCGGTGCCACTGTCAAACGCCGCCTGTCGGCGCTTTCGCCCTCCGCACTCTACACAACTGCCGATGAAATCAGCGATTTCGGGTCGGCACAGTCCACCCTGCGAGTCCGCGTGAGCCAGCGCAGTCTGGCCGCCGGCGACGGTCATGCGCGCGAGCAACTGCTCACGGTTGCCTGACCTTTCCAGTCCCAAACCATCGTTTCACAACAGGAGATCGCCATGAGCGAATGGAAGACGTTTCTCGAGTCCCGCACGGTCTGGGCAAACCTTGTGGGCCTGACAGCGCTGATTCTCTCCAGCCTTGGGTTTTCCGCCCTTGGTTTCGATCAAGAGGCCGTGATTGACGGCATTCTGCAGGTCGTGACAGGGCTGTCTTTCCTTGCTTCGACGGCTTTCAGGGTTCTGGCGACCAGGAAGATCACGATGTGACAGCATCCGTTCATGGCGAGTTCAGCCGCAATGTTGCGATGGTTTCGCCATGATGCGGGCCTTGATCCTTGCCGGATTGATCGTCAGCGGAGGGGGATATCTGTCCGCCTCCGCTGAATCGGTGTGTTTTTCCGCGGAAGACACCCGCGAACACGTCGCCAGGCATGGGCTGGTACCTCTGCACGATGTTGTCCGATCGTCTCGCGGGGGAGGCCATGCCGATCTGATTTCCGCACGGTTGTGCGAGACGAACGGCAATATGGTGTATATGATCGCCATGCTCGGACGTGACGGCAAGCTGATGCGGCTGACCGTTGATGCCCGGTCGGGCACCTTGATCAACTCTCGCTGAGACACATCACGCATGCGCCTTCTCGTCATTGAGGACGATCGCGACCTCAACCGCCAACTCGTCACTGCCCTTGAAAACGCGGGATATGCCGTGGACCGCGCCTATGATGGCGAAGAGGGGCATTTTCTGGGTGACACTGAACCCTATGATGGCGTTGTGCTGGATATAGGACTGCCCAAGATGGACGGCATCACGGTGCTGGAAAAGTGGCGTGCCGAGGGTCGCAAGATGCCTGTGCTGATCCTGACCGCGCGTGATCGCTGGAGCGACAAGGTTCAGGGGTTCGATGCGGGTGCGGATGATTACGTCGCCAAGCCATTTCACATGGAAGAAATTCTCGCACGCCTGAGGGCGCTCCTGCGCCGCGCCACCGGCCATGCAAAGAACGAGCTGACCTGCGGGCCGGTGATCGTCGACACGCGCTCCAGCCGCGTGGTGGTCGATGGCAATGCCGTCAAGCTGACGTCGCACGAGTACCGGCTGTTGTCCTACCTGATGCACCATCAGGGCCGCGTCGTGTCCCGTACCGAACTTGTCGAGCATCTCTACGATCAGGATTTCGACCGCGACAGCAACACCATCGAGGTGTTTGTGGGCCGTCTGCGCAAGAAACTGGGGGTCGAGGTCATCCAGACCGTGCGGGGCCTTGGCTATCTCGCGGCACCGCCGGAGCCGGTCAAGGGGCGCTGAGCCGTGCTTGCGTCGCTGCGCCTGAGAGGACCTCTGTCCATCGCGGCGCGGCTGGTGCTTTCTGCCGTCGGCCTGAGCGCCATCATCCTGCTGATCGCCGGTGTCGTGCTCTCCACCATCTATCGCAG
>JANMFA010000011.1:0-1616 GCA_031377545.1 Hyphomicrobiales bacterium
GGCGATGACCGGCGACAGGATGAGGAAGGAGCGATCGTTATACGCAGAACAGCCCGCAACGGTGCTAAGCCTTGTAGATCATTCGTCGGCAGCTTCGGCTCAGTACCTGAAGATCTGTTGCGACGATTAGCTGTCGCTTAATTCAGGCTAATGTCGTTTCAGCTATGATCCGATACATAAATGTCTCGGCGTCATGCCGAATAGCCATTTGTGAACAGAACTTTGTCTGGCGCCTTCCATTAAGTTTATACTCGATATCAAATGTTTTTGGCCTCACATGCAGCTGAATGGCCTGCTGCCGGTTTTGTGGACACCAAGTTTAGGTGTTTCATGAAGCCGGAGGTGGCCCATGCAGAGAAGACGATTTGGTAGTGAGTTCAAGATCGAGGCGGTTCGCCTTGTCCGCGAACGGGGTGTGAGTGTTGCGCAGGCGGCTCGGGACCTTGAGGTCCACGAGAATGTCCTGCGCAAATGGGTAAAGGAATTTGTCGCCGATCCGGTGCATGCTTTTCCCGGTCACGGACAGATGAAGCCCGAGCAGCTTGAGATTGATCGCCTGAAGCGGGAGGTCGCCAGGCTGAAGGCGGAGCGTGATATCCTAAAAAAGGCCGCAGCCTACTTCGCGAGGGACGTGACATGAGGTTCACGTTTATTGCGAGGCACCGGGGCATCTGGCCGCTGGCATGGCTCTGTGCCGCATTGGACGTCTCCCGCTCTGGCTTTCATGCCTGGCTGAACCGGACACCCAGCAAGCGTTCGAGAGACGATGAAGAGATCAGCGCGAAGGTGCGCGCCAGCTTCATCGCAAGTGCCCGCACCTATGGCGCCCGGCGCGTCTGGCACGATATGCTGGCTGAGGGTTTTAACTGCGGTCTGCACAAGATCGAGCGGCTGATGCAGGCACAAGCGTTCCGCGCACGCCCTCGTCGACGTGGCTTGCCGAAAGATGAGGGCCAACGGCTGACATCCGTGATTGCACCAAACGTGCTGGACCGGGCATTCTCGGCAGATCGGCCAAACAGCAAATGGATCGCTGATTTTACCTACGTCTGGACGGCGGAGGGCTGGCTCTACGTGGCGGCCGTGATCGATCTGTTCTCGCGCCGCGTCGTGGGCTGGTCGATGAAGGCCGAGATGACGGCAGGGCTCGTAACCGATGCACTCATCATGGCCATCTGGCGCAGAGGCAAGCCAGATGCCTTGCTGCATCACTCTGATCAGGGGAGCCAATACACCAGCGAGCAGTTCCAGAAACTGATGGCAGACAATGGCGTGCAGTGCTCGATGAGCCGGTCTGGCAACGTCTGGGACAATGCGGCGATGGAGAGCTTCTTCTCCTCATTGAAGACCGAGCGGATCAGGGGCAGAGTCTACCGGACACGCGACGCTGCCAGAGCCGATGTGTTCGATTATATCGAACGCTTCTACAATCCAGTTCGCAGACACTCGACCATCGGCTATCTCAGCCCGGTTGCGTTTGAGGAACAGGCGGCGCTAGCTTAGGAGCGTGTCCTCGAGACCGGCTGCAGCCCAAAACGCGCGCCGACGGCCGACAACATGAGGCGCGCCATTTGACACGCCCATGTCGGACCGTTGTCGTCCTGTCGCTAGAAGTC
>JANMFA010000015.1:0-3180 GCA_031377545.1 Hyphomicrobiales bacterium
CGCGCCACGTGCGGGTTCTGACTCGTGGTGTAAAGCGTGAAGGCCTCTTCGCCCGCATCGTAATCGCCGATGGCGGCGCGGGGTTCCATGGCATTGGGAACGAGGCGGTTGTTGACGAGATCGATCTTCGTCACATGCTTGGCCGCCTTGAAGGCTGCATCCGTCGCGGCCTTGTCACCCAGGTGCCAGTCGAACACCACGTTGTCGGGCGCAACATCGTGGATCGTCGTCACGCCCTTGGCGGTGGACGTGCCAAGATCGACGACCGCAGGCAGCACATCATAGTCGACCACGACCTTTTCGGCCGCGTCACGCGCCTGCTCGACTGTCTCGGCGATGACGACGGCGACATGATCGCCCACATAGCGCACCTTGCCATCCGCGAGGGCCGGATGAGCGCCCGCCTTCATCGGCGTGCCATCCTTCGAATGGATCATCCAGCCGCAGATCAGGCCGCCCACCTTGTCGGCGGCCAGATCAGCGCCGGTGAGAATGCCGACGACGCCGGGCAGCTTCATCGCGGCTTTGGTATCGATCTTCCTGATCTTTGCATGGGCGTGGGGCGACCGCACGAAGAACGCGTGGGTCTGTCCGGCACGATTGATATCGTCGGTGTAGTTGCCCTTGCCCGTGATGAAACGGTGGTCTTCCTTGCGGCGCACCGATGCGCCAATGCCTGTGGTGGGGGTAGTCATGGTGTGATCCTCTGTATGCACCCATCCTTCTCCCTTGGGAGAGGGTGGTCGGCGGATGCCGACCGGGTGAGGGAGAAACTCTGATCGTCGTGATTTGCCCTCATCCGCCCGCCCAAGAGGCAGGCACTTCTCCCGGTTGCTGACAAACTTGTGCAGTCAGCACAAGATTTGCAGCGGGGAGAAGGTGACGGAGACTTACTTCGCCATCGCGGCTGCACCCGCTTCCACGGCCTTCACGATGTTGTGGTAGCCCGTGCAGCGGCAGATGTTGCCTTCCAGCTCCTCGCGGATGGTGTGCTCGTCGAGCTTGGTGCCCTTGCGGTTCACCATATCGACGGCAGCCATGATCATTCCAGGGGTGCAATAGCCGCATTGCAGGCCGTGATGCTCGCGAAAGGCTTCCTGCATCGGATGCAGCGTTGTTCCGTTCGCCAGCCCCTCGATGGTGGTGACGGACGCGCCTTCGCAAGACAGTGCAAGGGTGGTGCAAGATTTCACAGCCTTGCCGTCGATGTGCACGACGCAGGCCCCGCATTGCGAGGTGTCGCACCCCACGTGGGTGCCGGTGAGGCGCAGATTTTCGCGCAGGAATTGAACGAGAAGCGTGCGCGGCTCAATGGTGCCGGTCACAGCTTTGCCGTTCACCGTCATGGATACGGTGGCCATCAGTGTCCTCCTCCTCGGGGGCTGGAGCCTGATGGGGCACAGCCCGGATTGATCAGCGATTGCTGCCGTCTTTTTTGGAATTGCCGGTGGGACGCAGGTTATGCCTTGCGAACCTCCGAATTCTTCAAAAGTGAATGTGAGGCGGGATTTTCCGGGGGTCAAGTGGAAAGACGGAACGCAGGAGCTTTATTTTTCGGGGTTTTTGACGGGATTTGGTTGAGTCGTCTATGCCAAACGCCAATCACCTCAGGATGAGGGGTGCTGTGTTTGGCATGACAATCCGCAGCTCATCCTCTAACGTCTGCCACAATGTGAAATCCCGAGTCCCGCATGTCCCCCTTCACCGCCAACGGCCTCACCGGCGCGCTCTTCGCCGATCCTGAAATGGCCGAGATTCTCTCTGACCGGCGCTGGCTGGAAGCGATGCTCGATTTCGAGGCGGCGCTGGCGCGGGCAGAGGCGGAGTGCGGCGTGATCCCGAAAGCGGCGGCGGAGGTCATAGCGTCGTGCTGTGATGTTGACCTTTTTGATATCCCCGAGATCGGGCGGCGGACGACGCTGGCGGGCAATCCGGCGATTCCGCTGGTGGCGATGCTGACGGAGAAGGTGCGGGAGAAGGATGCAGGTGCTGCCGAGTTCGTGCATTACGGGGCGACCAGCCAGGATGTGATTGATAGCGCGTTCGGTCAGTTGCTGGCTCACGCGCGAGATTTAGTCTTGGAGCGTCTTGGGCGGTGCTGCAACTGGCTGGCTGAGCTGACAAAGCAGCATCGCGGCGCGGTCATGGTTGGACGCACGCTGCTGCAGCATGCGCTGCCCATCAGCTTCGGCCTTAAGTGCGCGAACTGGCTTGAGCCGCTCGTAGCGATGCATGACAGGTTCACTATTCGACCGGTGCAAGTCCTGCAATTTGGCGGTGCTGCCGGAACCCTCGCCGCCCTTGGGACGAGCGGGTCCGCTGTTGCCGACAATCTCGCGAGGACCAGCTCAATCCGGCGATCGGGTCAGGAGAAGCGACTCAATTTTCTGACCCATGCCAGAGGTGTCGCGTGGCACACCATCCGGTCCAACCAGCAGGGCCTCGCCACCGAACTCGGCATCCTCTGCTCCACCCTCGGCAAGATAGCCCGCGACATCACCCTCCTGATGCAGACCGAAGTCGCCGAAGTCTTCGAACCCTCTGCGCCGGGCAAGGGCGGCTCCTCCACCCTCCCCCACAAGCGCAACCCGGTACAGACGACCGCGATCATCGCCATCGCCACGCGCACGCCGGGCCTCGTCGCCACGATGCTTTCCGCTGGAATGCAGGAGCACGAGCGCGGCGTGGGCGGCTGGCACGCGGAATGGGACACGATGCGCGAGCTTCTGCTGCTCACAGGTGCTGCGGCGTTGCACATGCAGACGCTGCTGGAAGGGCTGGAGGTCGACACCGACCGCATGCGCGCCAATCTCGAACTGACCAACGGCCTGATCATGGCCGAGCGCGTGACCTTTGCGCTTGCTCCCACACTGGGCAAGTCGAAAGCGAAGAGCTTCATGGAGGCGGCGTGCAAGCAGACGGTGGCGCAAAAACAGCATCTGCGCGAGGTGCTTAGAGATGCGCCGGAAGCGGCAGGGCTTGACCTGGACGCGCTGTTCGATCCGGCCACGTATCTGGGCGCAAGCGATGTCTTTATTGACCGCATTCTGGCGCTTTACGAGGATGAAAAGCAGTATATGAGCGAGGAGCCACAACGTCCCTCATCCTGTGGTGCGAGCGCAGCGAGCCTCGAAGGACGCACGACGTGGCCGAGCTTCTGCGTGTGCAGAAGAGACTGTA
>JANMFA010000400.1:0-3885 GCA_031377545.1 Hyphomicrobiales bacterium
ATCAGCTTCTTGTAGAGCCGGTCATAGGCCGCGACATCGGGCACGCGGGCCTGCAGGATGTAGTCGATCTCGCCCGCCGTCCGGTAGGCCCCGATGATCTCGGGGATCTCCAGCACCGCCTTGCGCAATTGCTCCGTCGCATCAACCGCATGGCGGGATGTGCGGACCACGATGAAGACAGTCAGCGCCAGGTTGATCTTCGCCGGATCCACCAGCGCCACCCTTCGCCTGATGACGCCATCCTCCTCCAGCCGTTGCACGCGCCGCCAGCAGGTGTTGCGCGAGATGCCGACAGCATCAGCCAGCGAATCGAGGCTCTGGCTCGCATCGCGCTGCAATTCGGTGAGCAGGCGTTTGTCGATCAGATCAAGCATCAGGAAAAAATCCTAACATAAAAAGATAATGTCGAATTAAAATATCACATTCTAGGTAAATCACCAGTTTTTTGGTGATGATCGTTCGGGCGAAAGCGGGCATGATGATCCATCGTTGGAGATTCACAATGTTGTCACGTCTCAAGAGCCTGTTCGTCGCTCACCCCGATGCGCTGGGAGAAACCTACCTTCAGCACCTCGGCCATGCAGTGAGCTATGCTGGTCGCATGTTTGCGGCGGGTTTCTGCGCACTCACCCATGCGATCTTCCCGTTCCTGTTCGAGAAGACGGCTTCGAACATGATCAAGCAAATGTATGCCGAGATGACCGCCCGTGGTGCGACCGCGCTGGTGGACCAGGCCAAGGTTTATCCTGCGGAGTGAGTGCGTTTTTCCTTCCCCCCTGGGGGAAGGTGGCTGCCGGAGGCAGACGGATGAGGGAGAATCTCGACGCTCTGTGGTTCGCCCTCAACCGCCCCGCAAGTGCGGGGCACCTTTTCCCGGAGGGAGAAGGGTAGATCATCACCCACCCCGCGCCTGCTTCACGCCTTCCCGCGCCAGTTCATCCGCGCGTTCGTTCATCGGGTCGCCCGCGTGGCCCTTGACCCATTGCCAGTCGATGCGGTGGCGCTTGGTGGCTTCTTCCAGCCGTTGCCAGAGTTCGGCGTTCTTCACCGGCTTCTTGTCCGCTGTTTTCCAGCCGTTCTTCTTCCAGCCGTGAATCCATTGCGTGATGCCCTGCCGGACATACTGGCTGTCGATGTGCAGGGTGATTGTGCAGGGCTTTTTCAGCGCTTCCAGGGCTGAAATCGCCGCCATCAGCTCCATCCGGTTGTTGGTGGTATCCGGCTCACCGCCGAACAGCTCCTTGCGGTGTTCTCCCGCGACCAGGATCACGCCCCAGCCGCCCGGACCAGGGTTGCCCGAGCAGGCCCCGTCCGTCCAGATCGAGACGGAACTCATCGCGTCACGCCGTATTCCGCAGCACTAGTCACTTTCTGATGCGTGCGCAGCCGCCGGTAATACGCCATCGGATCGTGCGGCTTCACCAGCGCTCCGGGCGGCACGTTGAGCCAGTCGTAGAGGCGCGTCAGCATGAAGCGCAGGGCCGAGCCCCGGCACAGCACGGGGAGGGCGGCGACCTCGGCGTCGCTCAGCCGCCGTACCCGCTCGTAGCCCGCGATCAGCGCGCGGCCCTTGGTCTGGTTGAAGGCATAATCCGGCTCGAAGCACCAGGCGTTCAGGCAGATCGCCAGATCATAGGCCAGCAGGTCGTTGCAGGCGAAATAGAGGTCGATGATGCCCGACAGATGGCCCTTCAGGAAAAACACATTGTCGGGAAAGAGATCGGCATGGATCACGCCTGCTGGAAGACCCTGCGGCCAATGCTGTTCCAGATGGATCAGTTCTTCATCGGCAAAGCCATAGAGACCGGCCTGCACCGAATTGGCGGCGGGACCGGAGCGCTCCAGCAACGTTCGCCAGCCCTGCGGCCCCAGCGCATTGACGCGGGAATGGCTTTTGAAGCCTTGCCCCGCCGCATGCATCCTGGCCATGGCCTCGCCGAGTTGGCCGCACTGCTCCACGTCAGGGCGCTTCGCCGACATGCCTTCGAGGAAGGTCACGAGTACGGCGGGGCGTCCGGCGAGCCGTCGCAGTGCCTCACCGTCGCGCGCCTTCACCGGCAGCGGCGTGGTAATGCCGTTGCTGGCCAGATGCGTCATCAGGGCCAGAAAGAACGGCAGATCAGCCTCGTTCACCCGCTTTTCGTAGAGTGTCAGGATGAAGCGGCCAGAGTCTGTCTGCAGCAGGTAGTTCGAGTTCTCGACACCCTCGGCGATACCCTTGCACGACAGCAGCCCGCCGATATCATATTGCGCGATGAACTGGTTGAGTTCGTCGTCCGGAACGTCCGTGTAAACCGCCATCAGGCCATCGCCTCGCGCAGGGCGCGCGGCAGCGGGAAGAACATGCTTTCATCCGCCGTGGAGATGGTCTCGACCGTCACCGTGTAGCGCTCGGCGAAAGCATCGATGATTTCTTCCACCAGCACCTCAGGCGCGGAGGCTCCCGCCGTGATACCGAGCGTCGTCAATCCGCTGAACACCGACCAGTCGATATCCTGCGCGCGCAGCACGAGGCGCGCCACGGGGCATCCCGCGCGCTCCGCCACTTCGCGCAGGCGCTGCGAATTGGACGAATTGGGCGAACCCACGACGAGCAGCGCATCCACCTCTGGCGCGACACGCTTGACCGATTCCTGCCGGTTGGTCGTGGCGTAGCAGATGTCTTCCTTGTGCGGTCCCGCAATGCCCGGAAACACCGCCTTCAGGGCCTCGACGACGGCGGCGGTGTCATCCACGGACAAGGTGGTCTGCGTGACAAAGGCGAGATTGGCGGGATCGCGCACCTTGAGTGCCGCCACATCCTCCACGGTTTCGACAAGGGTCACGGCACCGGCGGGCAACTGCCCCATCGTGCCCTCGACCTCCGGGTGGCCCTTGTGGCCGATCATGATCAGGTCGCGGCCCCGCTTGTGATGGATTTCCGCCTCGCGATGAACCTTCGTCACCAGCGGGCACGTGGCGTCGATGGCGAAGAGATTGCGGCGGTCAGCCTCGGCGGGAATAGCCTTCGGCACGCCATGGGCGGAAAAGATGACCGGCGCCTGCGTATCAGGGATTTCATGGAGTTCCTTCACGAAGATTGCACCCTTCGCCTTCAGGCCTTCCACGACATATTTGTTGTGCACGATCTCATGGCGCACATAGACCGGCGCACCGTAGATTTTCAGCGCTTTCTCGACGGCGTCTATGGCGCGCACCACGCCCGCGCAAAAACCGCGCGGTGCGCAGAGCTTGATGTGGAGCGGCGGTTTGTCGGCAGTTGTCATGTTTCCGGGTTTGGCGGGTGGCGGACAGAACGTCAAGTTGGGGAGGTTCGATACTCCTTCTCCCAGGGGAGAAGCGAAGACTTCCCCCTCGCAATCGCGTACTCTCACCACTATCTCAAATCCATACCGGCGGCTAAGCTCGCCCACGCCCTCACGCGAGCACCCGATTCATGGCCGACGCAGCCCACAGTTCCGATCTCATTCAACAGGCCGTCGTCTTCCTCGGGGCTGCGGCGATCGCCGTCCCGGCCTTCCGCTTCGCCGGTCTCTCTGCGATTCTGGGATATCTCGTGGCGGGCATGGCCATTGGCCCGTCTGGCCTCGCCTATTTTACTGATCCCAACACGCTGTTCGGCATCGCTGAAATCGGCGTGGTCATGTTCCTGTTCGTCATCGGGCTGGAGCTGAAGGTATCGCAGCTGATCGCGATGCGCCGCGATATCGCGTGGCTGGGCTCGCTGCAGATGATCCCCACCACGCTGGTGCTGATGGGCCTGCTGATGCTGATCGGCCTGAGCTGGAAGGCGGGCCTCGTCATCGGCGTGGCCGTTGCACTGTCGGCGACATCCATTGCCCTGCAGATTCTGCAGGAACGCGGGCACATGCAGCATATCTACGG
>JANMFA010000049.1:0-2285 GCA_031377545.1 Hyphomicrobiales bacterium
CCAGAACGTGCGTCCCGACATTTACAAGGACTTTTCCATGAGCGACATCGCTGAACGGGTGAAGAAGATCGTCGTCGAGCATCTTGGCGTGGAAGCCGACAAGGTTGTCGAAGGAGCCAACTTCATCGATGATCTCGGCGCAGACAGCCTCGACACCGTCGAGCTGGTCATGGCGTTCGAAGAAGAATTTGGCGTCGAGATTCCCGACGATGCCGCCGAGACGATCGTCACCGTGGGTGATGCCGTCAAGTTCATCGGCAAGAACACCGCCTGATCGGCCGCGGCCTTCGGGCTGCCAGGCAGAGCATCATGCGTCGGGTTGTCGTCACTGGTATGGGCATGGTCACTCCGCTTGGATGCGGGGTGGAACAGACGTGGTCTCGTATCACGGCTGGTGAGAGCGGCTTGCGCGAAATCCGCGAGTTCGACGTCTCTGACATGCCCGCCAAGGTGGCCGCTTTCATTCCCCGCGAGGGGGAGGGGGCCTACAATCCTGACGACTGGATGGAACCAAAGGAACAGCGCAAGGTCGACGAGTTCATCGTCTATGCCATGGCCGCTGCCAAGCAGGCTCTGCGTGACGCCGATTGGGCTCCCAAGACCTATGAAGAGCAATGCGCCAGTGGCGTGCTGATCGGTTCAGGCATCGGTGGCCTGGGTGGCATCTATGATGCGACCGTGACGCTGAAGGAAAAAGGGCCACGGCGTATTTCGCCATTCTTCATTCCCGGCCGTCTGATCAATCTGGCATCGGGCTATGTTTCGATTGAACACGGTCTCAAGGGCCCCAACCATGCGGTCGTGACGGCCTGTTCGACAGGTGCGCATGCGATTGGGGATGCCGCGCGGCTGGTTGCCCTGGGCGATGCGGATGTCATGGTGGCGGGAGGGGCGGAGTCTCCTCTCAACCGTTTGGCCATCGCCGGTTTTGCGGCATGCCGCGCCCTTTCCACGTCCTTCAATGACACGCCGACGCGTGCTTCCCGCCCCTATGACAAGGACCGTGATGGCTTTGTGATGGGCGAGGGGGCAGGTATTGTCGTGCTGGAAGAGTATGAGCACGCAAAGCGGCGTGGTGCGAAGATCCATGCTGAGATCGTCGGCTACGGCATGTCAGGCGATGCGCACCACATCACGTCTCCTTCGGAAGATGGTGACGGTGCTTTCCGCTGCATGTCGGCTGCGCTCAAGCGGGCAGGGCTGACAGCGGGTGATGTCGACTACGTTAACGCGCATGGTACATCGACGCCTTTGGGCGACGAGATCGAGTTGAAGGCGTTCGAGCGCCTCGTCGGAAACAGTGCGGCGAAGATATCGATGTCATCCACCAAATCCGCCATCGGCCATTTGCTGGGCGCTGCGGGATCGGTCGAGGCGATTTTCGCGGTTCTGGCGATTCGTGACCAGATCGCACCTCCGACCCTCAACCTAGACAATCCATCGGTTGAAACCGCGCTTGATCTGGTGCCGCACAAGGCGCGCAAGCGCGACATCAACGTGGCCCTGTCCAATTCCTTCGGGTTTGGCGGCACAAACGCGTCTCTCATTTTCCGCAGGGTTGATCGCTGAAATTTGCACGGCCTGCCGATCCGAATGAGTCTTGACGGACCCGACTCGCCCATGTAGATGACGCTCACTCTCGGCAAGCTGTGAGCCAATGGTTATCCGGAACGTCTTAGTTCTGGAGTTTTCCGGCTCAAACGTTGCCAAGCTCACGTGACTTCTGGAAGTCCTGCTGGGTTCATGATGGGAAGGTCTTGGCCTTGTCATCCTCTGGTTTTCGGAGCGCCTTGGATGTCTTGCATCCGTGGCGCTCGTTTCGCTTCGCTTATCCGGCGCGGCGAGGCACGTTTTCGCCGTTCAAGAGGTTTCGTGCCTCAAGGACATCGAGCTCCAAGTTTGAAGGTCGACCCTATGCCAACGATCAGCCAGCTGATCCGCAAGCCCCGCTCACCGCTGGTGGCCCGCAAGAAGACACCGGCTCTGCAGGAAAACCCGCAGAAGCGCGGCGTGTGCACACGCGTCTACACGACGACCCCGAAGAAGCCGAACTCGGCTCTGCGCAAGGTGGCCAAGGTCCGCCTGGTGAATGGTTTCGAGGTCATCGGTTACATCCCCGGCGAGGGACACAACCTTCAGGAGCACTCCGTGGTGATGATCCGCGGCGGTCGCGTGAAGGATCTTCCCGGCGTTCGTTATCACATCCTGCGCGGCGTTCTCGACACGCAGGGCGTCAAGGACCGCAAGCAGCGCCGTTCGAAGTACGGCGCGAAGCGTCCGAAGTA
>JANMFA010000059.1:0-9916 GCA_031377545.1 Hyphomicrobiales bacterium
GGAGCGGTTCGACCTGATGGCCCGGGTGCCCAGCCCCGGCTCATCGAATCGAGCTGTTGCGGCATGGCGGGTGCGTTCGGCTATGACGCGAAGCATATCGATGTCTCGCTGCAGATGGCGGAACTGTCCCTGCTGCCTGCCGTGCGCAAGGCGGATGCGCAGGACATCATCGTGGCGGATGGGACGTCGTGTCGGCATCAGATCCATGATGGCGCGGGACGGGATGCCGTGCATGTCGTGCGGGTGCTGGAGGGTGCGCTTGATGCGACCCATCAGCATGTTTCGGGTGTGCCGGACCACTGACCGGGCCTACACTGGCGGCCTTGATGAGAGGCCGCAATGAATACAAAAGACTGGAGCCGCCTGCTCCTGCTGTCGCTCCTGTGGGGCGGAACCTACATGCTCTCGGCCATTGCGCTGAAGGGCTGGCCAGCGGGCGCAGGCAACGGCGTGACACCGCTCGTGCTGGTCTGGCTGCGCGTCACCATCGCGGCGATCACCCTGCTGATCGTGCTGAAAGCGCTTGGCATGGCCATCCCGCGCGACCGCAAGATCTGGATCGCTTTCTTCGGCATGGGCATCCTCAACAATGTGATTCCATTCAGCCTGATATTCTGGGGGCAGAGCCAGATGCCGGCCAGTGTCGCAGCGGGGCTTGCCTCCATTCTCAACGCGACCACACCGCTGTTCACGGTCATCGTGCTGCATGTGTTCACGTCGGACGAGCGGGCGACGCCGCTGAAAGTCATCGGTGTCATTCTTGGTCTTGCGGGTGTGACCATCATGATCGGGCTCGATGTGCTCTCTGGCATCGGTGCAGGAGCTTTGGGCCAGATCGCCTGTCTGGCAGGGGCGGTGGTCTATGCCTTTTCCAGCCTCTATGGCCGCCGCTTCAAGGCCATGGATGTAACGCCGATGCAGACGGCGCTGGGGCAACTGACGGCCAGCACGCTGATGATGTCGGTGATCACCGGTGTCATCAGCCAGCCCTGGAATGGCCCCATGCCCGGTGCGATTCCGCTGATCAGCATCATCGCCATGGGCATTTTTTCGACGGCGCTGGCCTATATCCTGTTCTTCCAGATCCTTTCGAGCGCGGGTGCGACGAACCTGATGCTGGTGACATTTCTCATTCCGATCAGCGCTATCGTGCTGGGGATTGTCGTGCTCGGCGAGACGCTGAAGCTGCAGCATCTCGTGGGGGTGACCTTTATCGGGCTGGGGCTGGCGGCGATTGACGGGAGGTTGTGGCGAAGGGTGCGGGTTTAAGCCCCGCGCCTCCACCTTTCGCTTGGCGTCCGCATCGTCACCAGCTCTTCCGCAGCACTGGGATGCAGCGCCATCGTGGCGTCGAAATCTGCCTTGCGCGCCTTCATCTTCACCGCAATGCCGAGCAACTGCGCCATCTCGCCCGCATCCTCGCCGAGGATATGCACGCCAAGCACACGGTCCGTTTCGCCATCGACGACAATCTTCATGACCATGCGCTCGTCACGGCCCGAGATTGTCGCCTTCATCGGGCGAAACGAGGCCTTGTAGGTGTCAACGGCGGCGAAGGTTGCTTTCGCCTGTGCCTCCGTAAGACCGACTGTGCCGATCTCGGGCGTCGAGAACACCGCCGTGGCGATATCGCGGTGATCCACCGTCCAGGGCTTGCCGCCAAAGATGCTGTCGGCGAAGGCATGGCCCTCGCGTATGGCGACGGGCGTCAGGTTCACGCGGTTGGTGACATCACCGACAGCATGGATATGCGGAATGTTCGTGCGTGACGAAGAATCAACCAGAATTTCTTGGCTTTTACCAAGCGCTACCCCAACCTTGTCCAGTCCAAGGCCTTCCACATTGGGCGCGCGGCCGATGGCGAACATCACCTGATCGGCATCCAGCGCAAGACCACCCTTCGTATGCGCGACGAGGCCCGGGCCTGCCTTCTCGATGGATGAAAACACGTCGTTGTAGACAAAACGGATGCCGCGCTTCTCATAGGCCGCGCGCAGGCCGTTGCGCATGTCCTCGTCGAACCCGCGCAGGATGTTGTCGCCCCGGTAGATCAGCGTGACCTCGCTCCCCAGCCCGGCAAACAGCCCCGCGAACTCGACCGCGATATAGCCGCCGCCCGCGATGACGATCCGCTTGGGAAACGCCGGAAGATCGAAGGCCTCGTTGGAGCTGATGGCATGTTCGATGCCCGGCAGATCAGCCGGCATGTTGGGCCTGCCGCCGGTTGCGATCAGGATGTGTTTCGCGGTGATCCTGCGGCCATCGGAGAGAAGCCGCACGGTATGCGCATCGTCCAGGATGGCGCGGCTCTTGACGACCGTGACGCCAGCCTTGTCCTGTGTTTGGGTATAAATCCCCTCCAGCCGCGTGATCTCCTTCTCCTTGGCGCGCACCAGCGTCGGCCAGTCGAAGCTCGGCTCCGGCACTGTCCAGCCAAAGCCAGCCGCATCCTCGAAGCTGTCATGAAAGCGTGAGGCATAGACCAGTAGCTTCTTGGGCACGCATCCCCGGATCACGCAGGTGCCGCCCATGCGGAACTCCTCCGCCAGCATCACCTTCGCGCCGTAACCCGCCGCGATGCGCGCCGCGCGCACACCGCCGGAGCCCCCGCCAATCACGAAGAGATCAACATCATGGGCTGGCATGGGCGCGTCTTTCTGAAGGGCGATTGTTGTCAGATAACCAGCCCGACCGGTCTTTACAATGCAGCGTCGACCGCTGTGTTACCGCGCAATTCCCGAGCGATGGCGAGGAAGCCTGCGGCGGATGCGGCAATGGCGGCAACCCACCAGGCCTGCCAGGCACCGTGGCTGACGAGAGCAATCGAGCAGATGACCGCGACCCATGTCAGGATGAAAGGCTGCAGTCGGATATCGGCCCGCCGGATTGCCTGGAAAAGGCCGACAAACAGCAATGCGGCAAACAGGGCCCCCACCAGTCCAAGCTCAACCCAGAGCTGAAGGAATGCATTGTGCGGGTGGCTTGCGCCCAGCAGTGTGACCCTCTCCGGCGCGATCTCCTTCGCCACGGCCGCATTCTGGAGGTTCAGGCTGGAGCCAAACCCGTTGCCCAGCAGCCATTTTTTCTGGGCGACTGCCTCGAAGCTCAGCCAGATATTGACCCTGTCGTCCGAATGGGCGGCCTCCAAGGTTTTGTGAAATCCGGCGCCAAGCGCCTGTTTCGCCAGTGTACCGCAGAAGGGTGATGCGGCCAGTACAGCAAGCACGACAGCCAGGCCCAGCCGGTTGATCAGCCCAGGAAGCCACATCGCAAGGGGCAAGACGACCGTTCCCACCAGCAATCCCAGGACTGACGTCTGGCTTTCACCGATGAACACCGCCACGGGGACGGGAAGCAGCAGCGCCGCCAGTCGCCACTGACCGCGGATGGACAGCAGGGCGAGCAGCGGCCAGACCAGAAGCACCAGCGTGACGATGGCGCGGTTGTAGCTGTAGTCCGTGACGCGACCTCCCGTGAGCCGGCGGAGTGTCAGGCCCGTCTTGATATCAACAACGACGATCAACGCGGTCAGCCCGGCCGCAAGGCACCACCAGAAGGCTCGATTCCTGGGCGCGATGGCGGGAAAGGCCACGCAGAGGACAAGCCCGCAGAGAACGGGCAGGGCGAATTGCCCGAGCTGGACCAGAGACGCTTGTGTGTTGTGTGCCCAGAAACAGGACGCGGCCATCAGGGCCAGAAGGCTTGATGCGAGCCAGGTCTCACGCGCGCGCAACACGCCATCCAGCATGGCATCGGTCCGGGCGCGCGGGATGCCCTGATGCACGGCTGCGGCAGCGAACACCGCTGCCAGAGCCAGAAAAAGAGGCGAGGATTTGCCGGCCGGGGCCATCATCAGGGGCAGAACGACGCCCAGAAGCGCGGAGGCCGTCCAACCCATGGCGGCGGCCCGAGAGGCCAGGCCGGCTTGCATGCCGTGCTGGCGGATCAGAGCTGGATGTTCTTCTTGCGCAATTCTTCGCGCAGTCTGTCCATCATCACATTGCCGAGCGTCTGCGAGAACACCTGCATTTCGGTGAAAAGCTCGTTCATGATCTGGCCTTGCGAACTCACATATTTCTGGCCTGCTGCAGATTTGAAGAAGGCTGCAATCTCTTTCAGCTCGGGCTCGGGAATGCGCGTCGCGTACAGTCTCGCAGAGGCAATGATCATCTGCTCGGTCTGCTTGTTGAGATCGGCAATGATCGGCTTCAGGGCCTCTTCCATATCCTTGATCACCTCAGGGCGCGTGCGGGAGTACCCGGAACGGATCTGGTCGGCGATCTGCGGCACCATGCCCTCGAACGTGCGGGCCAGGCCCGACCCGGTGACAACTTCACGGGCGGCCGTCAGATGCGCCTCGCCAATTGCCGCAGGGGCAGGGGCTGCCGACGCCGCAGGAGCTTGCTGCGCGATGGACGGGCTTGCACAGGCCAAGAGGGCGGACAGAAATACCACGGTGCGAAGTGTGATCATGAGCGGAAAGCCTTCAAATCAGTGTTGATGGGAGCGTTACGCCGTCCTGCCAATAACAGCAACCCCATTGGGAGATGCCAGGAATGCCTGCGCACATAGCCCGATGAAAAGACCATGCTCGACCACGCCGGGAATCCGGTGCAGGGCGGCGTCCAAGCTTTCCGGGTCCATGATGGCGCCCATATGCGCATCCAGAATGACATGCCCGCCATCCGTCATCAGTGGTGTGCCCTGTTCTGTCAGGCGCAGTTTCACCGTGGCTTGGCCGCAAGCGCGCTCCACCATCAGCCGGGTTGCGCCCAGACCAAACGGGTTTACCTCGATCGGCAATGGATACGCCCCCAGGATATCGACCAGCTTGCTGCTGTCGGCAATCACCACCATGGATAGGCTTGCGGCGGCCACGATTTTTTCCCGCAGGAGTGCCGCGCCCCCGCCCTTGATGAGCCGAAGGTGCGAATCAAGCTCATCCGCGCCATCGATCGTGAGATCGATCTCGGGTGTTTCATCCAGCGTTGTCAGCGGGATGTTGAGACTGCGGGCCTGCGCCGCCGTCACCTCAGATGTCGGCACACAGATCACCCTGAGGCCCTGCCTGACCCGCTCACCCAGAAGTTCGACGAAATGTTTCGCCGTGGAGCCAGTGCCGAGACCGAGCCGCATGCCGTCACCGACCAGCTTCAGCGCTTCTGCTGCGGCATCCCGTTTGAGTTGTTCAGTCGACATTCATGCAAACCCCGCGATCTGGTTGTCTTGTACGGATTGGGAATGCATCTTCAAAGGGGGCAGGAGGGCTGCCCACCGGAAAATGGGGCTCCGAAGTGCGGTCACGAACAGTTTTGCGATCTGCTTTTGCAGCGATGGCCTGCCTGGTTACGGCGCATTCGCTCGCAGCCGAGACGCTTGATGACGCTACCTGTCATTCCGCCCGGACGGCGGCATTCGAATCGGGACCGGCCCTGTCACCACAATCCATGACGATCGTTGCCATTGGCTCGTCGTCGACGGAAGGCATTGTCCGCAACGCACGCAACAAGGTCTATCCAGCCGCCCTCCAGACAGCCCTGTCCAAACTCTGGCCGCAGGCAACGGTCACGGTTTTCAACAAGGGCAAGGGTGGGGAGACGATGCCTGAGACAGTCGCGCGGTTCGAGAGCGACGTCATCGCGCTCAAGCCGTCACTGGTGATCTGGCAGCTCGGTGTCAACGACGTGCTGCGCTACAACGGCCTCGAAGGGCGGCACGAGGAGATTCAGTCCGGCCTGAGGATTTTGACGGATAAGGGGATCCCGGTTGTCCTCCTCGACCTGCAGTATGCGCCGATGGTGATCAAGGATCCCGATGCAATGCCGATGCAGGTGCTGATCGACAGGGCGGCCCGCACGGGACCGAAGGGCCGTGTGTTCCATTTCAAGCGCTTCGCTGCGATGAAGCAGCTTGCTGACAGCCACAAGGTCAGCATGGCGGACATGACTGATCGCGACGATCTCCACATGACCGATGCGATGCACGCCTGCGTGGGGCAGCTTCTGGCGGAGATGATTGCGACCAAGCCTCAGGTCGCCTCAAGCACCTTCCCCTGAAATCACAGTTACTCCGCGACCCTGACGCTGCCTGCCAACAGTTTGCCCGAAGCATGCGTGGCGATTATCGGTCGCCCCGAAGCATTGGTCTCGATCCACCAGGCCTGCACCAGCAGGGCTGTAACGCCCGCTGATGTGACCGCGATCTGCCAGAATGGGGTCCCCTCGCCCTCGAAGAGCACCACGGATCCCAGAAGCGCCAGGAAGGTTCCGGCGATGAAAACCGGCAGCGAGTTGCGACCGGCACGGCTGATCGCAGCACCAAGTCCATGCGACAGGAACGGGGCATCCCTCGGGATCATCACGGCCACAAGCCAGACCTTGGCCAGCAGGTCGATCAGTCGATGCCAGGACAGCATCGCCTTGTTTGGCTCGATGGCCATGCCCAGGGCACCATAAGGCTCAAGCGCCGGAAATTCGCGCCATGGCTCGGCGTAGAGGAAGGCGAAGACCACGTAGGCTGCTGCGGACAGCGTGATTGCTGCCATCACCGGACGGGGAAGGCGCGACCAGAACCCATCACTTGTCAGCTGCGCGACGGTCGCGCCCGCAACAAACAGCAGGATCCAGGCGAACGGGTTCAGGAACCATCCGCCGGCATGTCCAAGATTGGGCAGCGTCAGACCCATGGTGTGCGCGGCGGCGTAGGAGAGCAGGGCACCCGCGAGCGGCAACAGAATATGGATGCGCTGGCCGACGATGATCAGCGGAAGCGCGGCGAGGAGCACGACATACAGCGGCAGGATGTCGAGATAATGCGGCAGGAAGCCAAGAACAGGCAGCCGCACCATCGCCTCAAGGGGCGTTTCCAGCAGCGGCATCAGGCCCAGCTTGCCCAGAACATCGAACTGCGTCCCATAGAGATGGGCCGCAAGGGCAAAGGCAAGCACGCCTGCCACCATGCCGACATGGGCAAGATAGAGCGTGCGGATGCGGGCGAAGACAGCGCGGCACCCTTCCGCAATGCCCTTGGCAACGAAGGTCTTGCGGTAGGCATAGACGCCAGCCATGCCAGCGATAAAGACGAAGACCTCGGCTGCATCGGCGAAGCCCATGCGCTGCAATGTGATGGCCGCAAACCGGTTGCCCGAGACATGGTCGATGAAGATCATCAGCAGAGCGAGGCCGCGAAAGAAATCGAGGCGGAGGTCACGGTTCGCCGCAACCGCGCGCACGGATACCGCAGCGGGGGCGTTCGAGACCAGTGAATGGGCGGAATACAAAGACATGATGATCCGATCGGTGCCCGTACGAGCCCCGCTCTTGAGACAGTGAGTGATGTAGCGGCTGCGGACGCCTCTCGCAGGCCGGATAGCTCTGATCTTGTCGGTTCCAGGCAAGCGTCGCTTGACTGGCCCTTGTCATACGCTTGCGGGCAAGCCGCAATGGATGAACGCAAGATGAACAAGCCATATAGGATAATCAGGTTCACGAATAGTGAATCGCGCATTACGGTTTTGTCACAAAGGCGCACATTCTCGTGAACCCGGTGGTATGGCTGTTGTCATCCCCCCCTCTTGCGCGCCGATCAGCATAAGCATTTTCATGACAATTTTTCATGGGCTTCACCCATTGTTCAGTCGGCGCAATGTCATATGAATGTCATGGCTTTGCGTATGGAGGGCTGAAGTGACGGATATCACGGCGCAGAAGCTGGCTTCGCTGGGGCCGGTCGGGCAAAGCGCCGGGTTTTTCTCGGGCAAAGTGTCATGGGTGCTGGCCGCCGCGATCTGGGCGGTGATGCTCTGCTTTTTCTGGATGAATGAATGGCCGAAGGGCAACGTTGCCTATTCCGCCGTCGTTACCGGCGCAATCATCGCCTTTTTCGCATTTCTGACAGGCCGCGTGCTGCTGGCCACCGTGCTGGCCGCCGCGCAGGTCGGCATCGTCTGTGTCGCGGCCATCGTGAAGCTCAAGACGATGGACATGCTCGTGCATGCCTACGACCTGTATTTCTACTTCAGGTCCTGGTCGACGGTGGAGTTCCTGGCGACCTCATACCCATTTTACACATTCGGGCTGCTCGGTGCCCTCTTGGGCAGTGCCATTCTTGCGCTGCTTGTGTTCCGGCTGGATGGCGCGAGAATTGCGCGCTGGAAGGCTGCTGTTGCCTGTCTTGTGCTGGGAGCGACCAGCGTCGCCATCATCGAGGCGCAAGGTGAACGCCGCCACATGCACTTGTGGTATGGTGACCGGTATCTCTCGACCTACTACGGCTCCTGGCCGGAAACGGTCCGGACAATCTGGCGCGGGCAAATGCTGGATGCCGCTCCTCAGGCCAGCGGTCCGCTGTTCTCGCCGCTTGGTGCCTGCACAACGCCACACAGGAAGCCGCATATCCTGATGATCCATCAGGAATCGGTCGTACCTCCGTCGCATTTTCCCAAGCTCGACTATGATCGCAGTGTCGATCCGTTCTTCCAGTCTCACGACGGCAAGCTGCACAAGATGCGCGTCGAGACCTATGGCGGAGCGTCCTGGCTGACCGAGTTTTCCGTGCTCGCCGGGGTGTCCACCCATGCTTTTGGATCGATGCGACAGTTCGTGCAGGCCTTCATGGAAGGCAAGGTCCGCGAGACCATCCCCCAGGTGCTGGCGGATTGCGGCTACCGCAACATTCTCTTCTACCCGATGATGAAGAACTTCGTGTCGAATGCCCGCTTCTACGAGTCGATCGGCCTGAAGGAAATCTTCGACATGAAGGACCAGAAGGCACCCACAACCAACGAGCGGGACAGATTTTACTACGGCAACGCGCTGGATGAGATGGATCGGCATATCAAGGTGAGTGACAAGCCGCTGTTCACCTTCATCCAGACCATGTCCGCCCACTGGCCCTATGACTGGAAGATGTTCCCGGACGAGAATGTGAAGGGCGGAGGACCGGGAACCCATCCCGAACTGAACGAATATCTGCGACGCATCTCGCTCGGTGCGAAGGACTATCAGTGGCTGCTGGACGAACTGAAGCGCCGCTTTCCCGCCGAGAGTTTCGTGATCGTCAACTACGGGGATCACCAGCCAAGCGCCACGCGCATGCTGCTGGGCCAGAAGGAAGAGATCGAGGTCGAGGATATCAAGCTTGCCGCCGAGGGACCGGGCTTCATCACCTATTATTCCGTGATGACGCAGAATTTCAAAGCACCTCACATGTTCGACCTGTCGGTGATGGATGTGCCCTATCTCGGGCTGGCCCTGCTCGATGCCGCGCGTCTGCCGCTGCCCGATTCCTACCGTGAGCGCAAACGGCTGATGCTCCAGTGCAATGGGCGCTATCACACCTGTGCGGATGAAGGGGCGGTGCTCGCCTTCCACCGTCGGCTCATTGATTCCGGCCTGATGGACAGCCGGTAGGCGTCAAGCCCGCTCGGCGTCGATCCCGAATCCGGCGGCTGCCACCACGATCTGCCGCCAGGTCTCGTCATCCAGGAGAATGCCGTCCCGTGTGCGCGCCACGCGCAGTTCGCGCTCGACATCACCTGGCGCGCGGACGGGTTGAGAAGGATCTTGCGGCTGGGCTGCCCTCAGGAATGCAGTCACCGAGGCAATGCGGGCGTCCCGTGCACGGTGGTCGGGGTCGAGCCGCTGCGGATCAATGAGAATGCCGAACAGGCTGTTGATGATCCAGCTGCGGGCTGGCTTGTCCTTGATCAGCGCGCCACCCGTGAGCCCTGCTGAAAGAAGCTCCACCATGAAGGCCAGACCCGCGCCCTTGTGCTCGCCGAACGGCAGCAAGGCGCCCAGCGGTCCAGGCGCAAATGCCACGGCGGGATCCGTTGTCGGATGGCCTTCGGAATCGATGAGAAAGCCTTCCGGCACTGCGACACCCTTGTTCAGCGCGACGCGGACTTTGCCATGCG
>JANMFA010000411.1:0-20963 GCA_031377545.1 Hyphomicrobiales bacterium
TGCCGCCGACGCCCGTTGCCGCGCCTTGGTAGGGCTCGATATAGGACGGATGGTTGTGGCTCTCCATCTTGAACACCACGACATCACCATCTCCGATATCGACGACGCCCGCGTTCTCGCCGGGACCATAGACCACGCGCGGGCCTTTGGTGGGCAGCGTCTTCAGGTGGATTTTCGAGGATTTGTAGGAGCAATGCTCATTCCACATGGCGGACACGATGCCGAGCTCGGTGAACGTCGGCGTGCGCCCCACGAGGGCGAGGAAGCGGGCGTATTCGACCGGTTTCAGGCCATGGGACGCGACGAGGGCGGGGGTGATGGCGGGTTCTTTGGCGGGGGGAGCGGCTGACATGCGGGGGGTTTAGCAGAGGGGGGTAGGGAGGGAAACGGGATGAAGCGTGTTTCCCGAGGGAATGCGCGGAAAAGAACAGATATGCCCAGATTATCGACTGTGCAGGCACGAGGACTTGGCATGGGCGAGCACTGGCGATGAATTCAACGCCCGATTATGCGAGCGGCCTTACCAAAAGTGTCCTGCATATGTTCGCGCAGGAGCACGCGATTGTAAGCCATGGCGCCTGGATGATACGTCATCAGCGTAACAACATCGACGATCGACGGAATGTAATGACGCGCCAGCTGTGCGCGCTTGCCGCAAAGGACGATGACCTTCAGCGAGGGCAGCAAGCTCAGAAAATGAACGGTGTGCGGCGCAGCTTCGCGTACCTGCGCAGGAGTGGCATTTCTGTTTTGATCTACAGTGCTGACACAGTAAGGAACGACATTCCAGAGCACCACATCCCGGCGTTCGAAGCCGGCGTTGGCAAGCAGCTTGGTCATGTTTCGAGCTGATTGATCAGGGTTGTCGCGAGAGATGAAACGAGAGCTAACGGCTTTTGGTCCGGGACTTTCGAGCAGAAAGGCCACTCGCGCCAATGTGCCACCATCAAGTGGATCGAACTCTGGCACGTCGTGCCCGTGCTGGCGTAGCGCAGCCACCATGCTCGTCAATGGGGCGACATGCGGCTGTTCAATCATGCCGTTTCGCGGATCGATCAGCATGGGACTACGAGAATCACGAGTTAGGAGGCACGAACTTAGTTGCAATTTCAGCTCCGCTTCTCACGCCGCCCTTCGCTCCAGCCGTACAACCCCCATCACCGCCTCGTTCCGCCGCGCAGCCGCCAGATCAAACGCCGCCTGCATGCGCAGCCACGTCTCGGCACTCGTACCGATACCCTTCTCAAGTCGGATCGCCATCTCGGAACTGATGGCGCTCTGGCCATTGATCACCTTGTAGAGTTGCTGGCGCGTGACACCCAGCCCGCGTGCTGCGTCGGCCACTGACAGGCCAAGCGCCTCAAAGTCGTCGCGCAGACCGCGCCCGGGATGCGGCGGGTTTTTCATCGGCATGGTTCACTCCTAGTGATAGTCGAGGTAGTCGACATCTGAAACATCCTCTCCATCGAAGCGGAAGATGATGCGCCAGTTGGCTCGCACGGTTACCGCCCAGAAACCTTTCAGATCACCCTTGAGCGGATGCAGCCTGAGAGAAGGACGATCCATATCCTTTGCATCTTTCGCCGCATCGAGAAGCGCCAGAATATCCTCGATTCTCTCCACCATATCAGGCGGCAACTTGCTGCGGTCACCATCAACAAAAAGACGTTTCAGGCCCTTGTGTCGAAAGCTTTCGATCATGAGGCAATGTCGCCTGTAAGTTGACAGTTGTCAATATTGTCCGAATGGGAAATGCGGGGCACCGCCCAAATTGCATCAATACCCCCTCACGCCGCCCTCGCCCCTACCTCAACCCTAACCTCAAGCCCCGCCGCGGCTGCCATGTTCATCAGCGCGTCCAGCGAGAACTTCCCGATCCGGCCTCGCAGCAGGTCGTTCAGCCTCGGCTGCGTGATGCCAAGCCGCTTTGCGGCTTCCGCCTGCGTCAGGCCCCAACCGCGAATCGTCTGCTCCAGGACGATCATGAGGTCCGACCGCGCCGTCATATTGGCGGCTGCCGCCGGGCTATCCTCCAGCGCATCCCACACATTCTCGAACGTCTGTTCCTGCATGCTCAACTCCTGACAAGCACTCGGTACCGAGCCTGCGCCAACCCTATGTCGGTCTGGCTGGTCTGCTGGCTCTTCTTCTGGAAGGCGTGAAGCACGACAATGCGGTCCCCGACATTCACGACATAGACCACCCGAAATGCCCCGGAAGCCTGCCGAAGCCTGATCTCCCTCACGCCTGCGCCAATCGACGATATCGGCTTCCAGTCGTGGGGTTCTTCTCCTCTTTGCACGCGGCGGAGTTGGAAGCCCGCTTCGCTCCTCGCATCTTCGGGGAAATCCTTCAGGTCCTTCAGTGATGATCCAACGAAAACAACCAGCTTCATCATATTATATCCAAATCGAGATAATGTCCAGCCTTCACCCCAATCCCTTCAGCCGATACAACGCCGCCAGCGCCTCGCGCGGTGTCATCTCGTCCGGCTGTACCTCCGCCAGTGCCTCGCGGAGAACGTCCTTCTTAGGCACCTTCGCGGAATATGGCTCCTGCCTTGCCACGGGCAGGCTCGCAAACAGCGGCAATTCCCCCAGCAGCCGGTCCACCGGCGCCTGCCGCTCGCCCTTTTCCAATTCGGCCAGAATGGACTTCGCCCGCTCCACCACCGCCATCGGCAGCCCCGCCAGTTTCGCCACCTGGATGCCGTAGCTGCGGTCTGCCGCACCCGGCGTCACCTCGTGCAGAAACACCACGTCGCCATCGTGATCGGTCACACGCATCGTCACATTGGCGAGGCGTGGCAGCTTCTGTGCCAGCGCGGTCAGCTCGTGATAATGCGTGGCAAACAGCGCCCGTGAGCGGTTGGTGGCGTGCAGGTGCTCGATCGCCGCCCAGGCGATGGAGAGGCCGTCGAACGTGGCCGTGCCGCGCCCGATTTCGTCGAGGATCACGAAACTCCGGTCGGTGGCCTGATTGAGGATCGCGGCGGTTTCCACCATCTCGACCATGAAGGTCGAGCGCCCCCGCGCCAGATCATCCGCCGCGCCGACCCGCGAGAACAACCGGTCGACCACGCCGATATGGGCGGCGTCTGCCGGAACATACGCCCCCATCTGGGCGAGCACGGCGATCACCGCATTCTGGCGCAGGAAAGTCGATTTGCCCGCCATGTTGGGGCCAGTGACCAGCAGAATACGGCCGGAATTTTCCGTTCCCGGCGGCGAGAGATCAGCCCCGTTGGCAATGAAGCTGTGGCCATCGCGGCGCACGGCTTCCTCCACGACCGGATGCCGTCCCGCCGTGATGGCGAAGGCCAGGCTGTCATCGATCTGTGGGCGCACCCAGGCGCGCCTATCAGCGAGTTCCGCAAGGCTGCCTGAGACATCCATGACGGCCAGCGCATCTGCCGCTTTCTGGATGGTGGACTGATGGGCCAGAACAAGCGCTTTCAGTTCGTCGAAGATGCCGAGTTCGATCGCGATGGCGCGATCGGCAGCGCTGGCGATCTTGGCTTCCAGCGTGCCAAGCTCGGCGGTGGAAAAGCGCATCGCGCCCTGCATGGTCTGGCGGTGGATGAACAGCGCATTGAGCGGCGGCTGCACGAAGCGCTCGCCATCCTTCTGCGGCACTTCCACGAAGTAGCCGAGGAAGTTGTTGTGCTTGATGCGCAGGGTGCGGGCCTCGGATTCATCCGCATAGCGCATCTGCAGCCCGGCGATGACGCGGCGGGAATCATCGCGCAGCGCCCGCATTTCCTCGAGGTCAGGCAGATGGCCCGCCCGCACAAAGCCTCCGTCGCGCTTCTGCAACGGCAGATCGTCGGCCAGCGTGGCGGACAAGGTTCCGGCAATGGCCGGATCAAGCGCCAGAAGCGCCTCCGCCGCTTTGGCCAGTTCTGCCGGAAGCTCGGGCGGCAATAGCGCGGCCAGTGCGGAGGCCACCAAAACACCATCGCGGATCGCCGCCAGATCACGCGGGCCGCCACGGTCCATGGCGAGGCGCGACAGTGAACGCGGCATGTCCGGCGCGCCTTTCAGCTCTGCGCGCAGCCGCTCGCGCAGCAGTGGATCAGCGCTGAACGTCTCCACCGCGTCCAGCCGGTCACGGATCGCGCTGACGGTGGTCAGCGGACCCGCCAGCCTTTCCGCCAGCAGGCGACCGCCCGCCGGTGTTACCGTCATGTCGATGCAATGCAGGAGTGATCCGTTGCGCTCGCCACCCAGCGTGCGTGTCAGTTCCAGATTGGCGCGTGTGGCCGCGTCGATCTGCATGGTCTGGCCGCTGCCGGCTGGCACTGGCGGCGTGAGAGGCGGCCTTGCGCCAAGCTGTGTGCGCTCCACATAGGCCAGCACGGTGGCTGCCGCGATCAGCTGCGGCTTCGAGAACTGGCCGAAACCATCGAGCGCGGCAACACCGAAATAATCCGCCACGCGCCGGGCCGCGCTGGCGCTGTCGATGCCGTCCCGCGCCACGCGTGCCACGGCAGCGCGGACCTCGCGCCAGAGCGAGCCCAGGGCCATGTCATCGCGGATGGCATCGGGCAGCACGATTTCCCTGGGGTCGATCCGGGCGATCTCGGTGGCCAGCGCCTCGCCTTCGCATTCCGCCAGAACAAAGCGCCCGGTGGAGATATCCACCTCCGCCAGCCCATAGACATGTCGGGCATCGTCCAGTTTCACCCGCCCCACACCCAGAAGAATGGAGGCGCGGGAAGGATCGAGCAGCGCATCCTCGGTGATGGTGCCCGCCGTCACGAGCCGCACGACATCGCGCCTCACGACCGCCTTGGAACCGCGCTTGCGGGCTTCGGCCGGGTCTTCCAGCTGCTCGCACACCGCCACACGATGACCCGCTGCGATCAGCCGCTGCAGATATTCATCGGCCTTGATGACAGGGACTCCGCACATCGGGATATCCTGCCCGCCATGCTTGCCGCGTTTGGTCAGCACGATGCCGAGCGTGCGGGAGGCCAGCTCGGCGTCCTCGAAGAACAATTCGTAGAAATCGCCCATACGGTAGAACAGCAGCGAATCCGGATTGGCCGCCTTGATCTCGATGTATTGCGCCATGGAGGGCGTGATCTTGCCCTCGGCGTCGGCGGGTTCCTGTCGTGGGGGATCGAGCATCAGCAGGCTTTAGCCGAGATCGCGCGGGCTTTCACCTGCGGGCGAGGGGTTGCCAACAGCCAACACCTTCCGGAATACCGTCGGAAAGGCCTCGCCCGCGATCTCGTTCGCCGAAATCCAGCGCATCCCCTGGGGTGCGGGAGTATCAGCTGGAAAGGATGCCGTGAACACCGCGAGTTCGAGCGGAAAATGCGTGAAGACGTGGCGCACAGTGTCGGGCTGCCTGTTCCATCGTCCGGCCAGAGGTGCTGACAACAGAGGATCAGATTCGATCCCGCCAGGAGCCCAGTTCGTTCCCGGTACTTCCGTCATGCCTCCGAGCAGGCCCTTGGGCGGACGCGTCCGCACCAGCAACGCGCCATCCGCGCGGATCGCGACAAAGGCCGCACCATAGCGCGTGATCTTGCCTGTTTTTGGCAGCTTGCGTGGCCATGTCTCCGGCGCGCCATCCCGCTGTCCCGCGCAAACGCCCAGAAATGGGCAAATGCCGCAGGCGGGGCTCCTCGGCGTGCAGATCGTTGCGCCCAGATCCATCATGGCCTGCGCGAAATCGCCGGGCCGAATGTCCGGTGTGATGGTGTCGGCCAGTTGCCGTATGGCAGGTCTTGCGGCAGGCAAAGGCTCATCGACGGTGAACAGCCGGGTGATCACGCGCTCGACGTTGCCATCGACGACGACCGCGCGCTGTCCAAAGGCGATGCTGCTGATGGCGGCGGCTGTATAGGTGCCAATGCCGGGCAATGTCCGCAGTGCGGCCTCATCGGCAGGAAAACGCCCGCCAAACCGCTGGACAACAGCGTTGGCGCAGGCATGCAGGTTGCGGGCGCGGCTGTAATAGCCAAGACCCGCCCACATCTTCATGATGTCCTCCACCGGAGCGCTTGCCAACGCCCCGACCGTGGCCCAGCGCAGTGTGAAGGCCTCGAAATAGGGTTTCACGGCCTGCACGGTCGTCTGTTGCAACATGATTTCGGACAGCCAGACGCGGTAAGGGTCTGCCGCCTCGCCCGGCAAGGCACGCCATGGCAGGCTGCGGCGATGGCGGTCGTACCAGACCAGCAGCATGGAGGCGGTCGGTTTTGATTGAGTGGTCATCGGCTTGGGGCTACCATCCACTTTTCTCAACCATGCCTGACAGGCACGGGAAAGCGACAACGCCGTGGCTGAACCGCAACCCACAGAAACCAGCGGACGGGAGCCGGACAAGCGTCCGCGCAGAAGGGGTGCGCAGCCGCTGCAGTCCCTGCTGGAGGAATGTCTGGAGCCTTCGCTTAGGGCGAAAGGTTTCGCCAGTTCCGCCATTCATCTGCACTGGGACGAGATTGTGGGCGCGCATCTGGCGCCTTGGTCGGAGCCGGTTTCGCTGCGCTGGCCACCGCGTCCGCCGGGCATGGACCCCGCCAAGGCCAAGGATGGCGCTGTCTTGACGATCAAGGTTGAAGGCGCTTTCGCGCTGGACCTCCAGCACCAGACGCCGCAGGTCATCCAGCGCATCAACGGTTTCTTCGGCTGGCGCTGCGTGGAGCGATTGATGCTCAAGCAGGGTCCGGTGCGCAAGGGCGAGGTGGCCAAACGGCGGGCCAAGCCCGTGCTCACCGTCGAAGGGAGTCGCGCGCTGGATGCCATGCTCGAGGATGTCGGCTCTCCGGATCTCAAGGCGGCGCTCGCCCGCCTGGGTGTTGGCGTGATGGGGAAAAGATAGTGTCCCAATCATGACTCCTTTTGCCGAACGCCCCAACACCATCCACTGGCCACCGTATCTGTATATCGTGGCTCTGTTCCTGCCGTGGCTGCTGCAGGACTGGCTTCCCCTGCCGATCATCGAGCCTGCTGGCATCTGGGAGGATGTGATGGTCGGTGTCGGCCTTGCGCTTCTCGCAACCGGACTCACCATCGACTGGCTGGCACTCCGCAGCTTCTCGGCCGTGGGCACGCCCTTCAACCCCACGGCCAAGGCGGTAAAGCTCGTCAGTTTTGGCCTCTACAATCGCACGCGCAATCCGATGTATCTCGGTGGATTGATTGGTTTCCTGGGTCTGGCACTGGCCACGGGCAACATCTGGCGGTTTCTGGTGCTTCCGCCGCTATGCGTAGGTCTGCACACGCTTGCCGTGTTGCGGGAGGAGCAGCATCTGGAGGCGCGGTTTGGCCAGAGCTGGCGGGATTATGCGGCCAGGGTGAACCGCTGGTGGTGAGTGCCCCCGCTTTCAGACACACGATTCATTGTCCCGCAGCGCGAAGCTGAAACAAAGACGGTCAATACATCGCCTTACGACCGGGCCGCTGTCCGGAACCCCAGGAGTTCCAGATGAAGCGTTTCAGCCTTGCTGGCCTTGTTCTCGCCGCAGCTGTATTACACCCCGCAGCAAGCTTGGCCCAACCTGTCCAGGACAAACGCCTGCGCGAACTCGTTGTGATTATTCGCAACGACAGGGCTATCTCTGAATTTGGGCGCTACCCCGTTTTCATGCGCCAGCTCGCAAAAGCCCGCCGCATGTGCAAGCTTGCCGATACGTGGGACTGGGGCGCATCTGTCCAGTGCGACGCCGAGAATGGCGTTGCAGAGGACCGGGTGTTGATCTCCATGAACTTCGCGCCGAGCCGAAGCCCCGAATTTATGGAGATCGGCACAATCCAGCAAAAAGGGCGCAACGGCGGTGAAATCAAAAAACCGGCGGAGATCGAAGTCTTGATGCGGGATTATCTCAGACTGCAGCCAAAACCTGCGCGCTGACACTACCGGCGAACCGACCCTGTTACATCAGGCACGATGCCCGGCGGCACCGGCCGGTTCGGATCAAAGCGGCGTGGTGCCGAGGCCCGCACGGGGCGTGGACGCGGGAGCGGTGTGATGAAGGGCTTCTCCTCTTCATCGTCCTCACGGAAGGCGAGAGGACGCTGGGGCGGCAGCGGGATTGGCGTCGCATGCGGCAGGATCGGGCCTGTCGTTTTCGCGACAGGTACAATGGCGTTGCTCGCAACCTTCGTATCCTGCCTCATCATCTGGCGCGTGCCGATATCAAAGCGTCCCTCGGTCCAGTCGCGAAACTGTTTCTCGCTGCCGAAGAAGGCGTTGCGGTCGACATCGCCCTTGATGCCGGGAACGCGGCCCGTCGCTGTGAACTGCCAGAACTCCCACTGCCGGTTCTCGTAGCGCTCCTGCGGCTTGGCCGCGACGGAGCGAATCCAGAAGGGGTAATCATCAAATTCCTTGGTTCCTTCCAGCACGTCCTCGTGGAAGGTGATGTCGGTGTAAATGATCGGTTTCTTGCCGTAGTGGGCGTGGAACGCGGTCAGCAACTCGCGCATCTTGGCGCGGGCCTTCTCGGGCGTGGTGCGCGGGCAGCGCGAGAGGTGGTTCCATTCCACGTCGAGCACGGGCGGCAGGGCCTCGGGATCCTTCGGCACATTGCGGATGTACCAGCGGATCTGGTCCTTGGCCGGGCGGCACCAGAAGACGAAGTGATAGGCACCACGCGGCACGCCCGCCTCCTTCGCTCCCGCCCAGTTGTCGCGGAAATTGCTGTCGAGATGGTCGCCGCCTTCGGTCGCCTTGATAAAGGCGAAGCGCGTGCCTGCCTTCCGCACTTCATGCCAGTCGATGTCGAACTGATACTTCGAGACGTCGATGCCCTGAACGGCGTGCTGACGGGCGGCGGCCACGCCGTCATGCGGATCGGAATCGCCCTTGCGGGGATAGGGATTGCGGGCCTCGGCAACCGAGCCGACCAGCACGGCGCAGACAATTGCGAGTGCTATGCTCCCACGCCTTCCCAGTCCACGCAATGACCCCAACATGACGCAACCCTTGTTGTTGGGAGCATCTTTCGCGCGGATCCGGTTAATGCGGGTTTACATTTGCCGGTTAACCTTCGGTGATGATGAAGGAAGTGTTACCGCCTCATTCCGGTGGCGGCTGCTCTTCCAGCGGCTCCGGCCGCGGCTCCGCCGGGCGTTGTGCTGCGGTCGGCTGCAGTGGTGGTTGCTGCAGCGCAATGGCTGGCGCGCTGTCCTGGCGGGCAGGCTCCGGGTTGGCCTGTGGCGCGCGCGCGAAGCGGCTCGTCGGCTGACGCAGGGCCACGTCATACTGGCCCGTCACCCACGCCTGAAACTCCTGCTCGGAGCCATAGAAGGCGTTGCGATCGACATCGCCGCGGATGCCCGGCACGCGCCCGGTGGTGGTGAACTGCCAGAATTCCCAGCGCCGGTTGGCATAGCGCTCTTCGGGCCTGGCCGCGGTCGAGCGAATCCAGAACGGATATCCCTCGAACTCGGTCGTGCCTTCGATCACATCCTTGTGGAACGGGATGTCGGTATAGATGATGGGCCGCTTGCCGGTGTGCTGCTCAAGCTCGCGCAGCATCAGCTTCATTTTTTCAATCGCGGTCTCGCGGGAGACCTTGCGCGGACAGGTGCGGGAATGGCCGTTCCATTCGACATCCAGGATGGGCGGAAGGGCGAGCGCGTCGTTGGCCTGGGGAATATGCTGCACAAACCAATGGGCCTGCTCATGGGCGGGCCGGCACCAGTAGACGAAGTGATAGGCACCCGCCGGAATGCCGGCTGCGCGGGCCCCGTTCCAGTTCTGCAGGAAGCGCGGATCGATATGATCCCCGCCTTCCGTGGCTTTGATGAACGCAAAGCGCGTGCCCGCAGCCTTCACCGCGCGCCAGTCGATGTCGCCCTGCCAGCGCGAAATATCGATGCCGTGAACCGGATAGCGCATGGCGCTGGCAACGCCCGCGTGGGGCTTGGCATCGGATTTGGCTCCGTAGCGGCCTGAATAGTCTTCAAGAGCACAGGAGGCGAGCACCAGTGCCATGCCTGCGGTCAGCAGCGCCGCCAAACCGGATCGCACCCTGAGATTCGCCAAGATCAACCTCGTCTTCATGGCCATTCTATCACGCAGGCGGGGTTAACGCCGGGTTTCCTGCTGGCGTCAATACGCGCTCACCCGAATCCGTGTTTGTTTACACTACCAGACGGGCGGCGGGAAAGCGCCGGAGCATCTGTGCCGCCTTTGCGGCGGAAAGACGGACGAGCAGCGTGACATTGCCTTTTCTGTCGGCTTTGCGCTGCAGCACCTCGCCAAGGCTGTAAACCGCGCTGAGGCCCTCACCATCGGCCGCATCGATTTTCAACGTCCAGGTCTTCCTGTCCATCGTCATGCGCTGTTCGATGGCCGCGAGCAGATCGTCGCCTCCCGCTCCGGTGACGGCGGACACAAGAACAGGCTGGCTCTCGGGCGGGCGGCCTGCAGCGATGTTCTCAAGCTGCGCGCGTCGCTCCGGCGTCAGCAGGTCCGATTTGTTCCAGACCTCGATCAGCCGCCGGTGATCGCCGGGATTGATGCCCAGCTCCGTCAGGATGGCGTGGACGTCCTCGCCTTGCGCCTCGGCATCCTCATGCGCCATGTCCCTGACATGCAGGATGATGTCTGCCACCAGCACATCCTCAAGGGTGGCGCGGAATGCAGCGATAAGCGTGGTGGGCAAATCCGAAATGAATCCGACCGTATCGGACAGGATGACATCAAGGCCGGGCTTCAGCTTCACCACCCGCGCTGTGGGATCAAGCGTCGCGAACAGCATGTCCTTGGCCAGAACCTCAGCCCGGGTGAGCCGGTTGAACAGGGTCGACTTGCCGGCGTTGGTGTAGCCGACCAGCGCCACTGTGGGATAAGGCACGCGCTCCCGGCCCGCGCGGTGCAGGCCGCGCGTCCGCTTGACCTGTTCCAGTTCGCGCTCCAGCCGCGTCATGCGCTCCTGGATCAGGCGGCGGTCGGTTTCGATCTGTGTTTCGCCGGGCCCGCCCATGAAGCCGAAGCCGCCGCGCTGGCGTTCAAGGTGGGTCCAGGACCGGACAAGACGGCTCTTCTGGTAGCCCAGATGCGCCAGTTCCACCTGCAACGTGCCTTCCCGTGTGCGGGCGCGGCGGCCAAAAATTTCCAGGATCAGCCCGGTGCGGTCAATGACCTTGGCGGCGAAGGCTTTCTCGAGGTTGCGCTGCTGCACTGGGGACAGCGCCGCATCCACAACGACAAGGCCAATCTCTTCGGTTTTTGCCAGTTCGGCAATTTCCTCGACCTTTCCCTTGCCCAGGTAAGTGGCGGGGCGAGGGGCTTCGGTCGTAATCACGAAGCTCTTCACAATGGCCAGATCAATGGCAGCCGCAAGACCGACTGCCTCGTCGAGCCTGGCCGCGATCGAGCGTGAGGGGGCGGCATCACCACCCGGTCCCTTGCGAAACCGTGTCCTGTAAGGACCGATCACCAATGTTCTGGTGCTCGCGGCAATGGCCTTTTCCGTGTCGGCCTTTTTGCGCAGATCAGCGACCCGGCCCTCTTGCGGGTCCCGGCTCATGCCGGACGGGAACCTTGACTGGAGGCGATCCTAAAAATGTCAGGCTTCTTCGGCAGGTTCGAACAGTTGCACGGGCGCACCGGGCATAATGGTCGAGATCGCGTGCTTGTAGACAAGCTGGCTGTGCCCATCCCTGCGCAACAGGACGCAGAAGTTGTCGAACCATGTGACAACGCCCTGTAGTTTCACACCATTCACGAGAAAAATCGTCAGTGGTATCTTTTGCTTCCGGACGTAGTTCAGGAACGTATCCTGAAGGTTCTGATTTTTATCCGCTGCCATTCCCAACCCTTGTCGCCGTTGCCCGGCGGTTGCTCGTGATCCGGCTTTCAAGCCATCGTCGAACCATATCCGCAAGTTAGCCGCAAGATTGCACTGGCGCAACGGTTTTGAGCAAAATCAATGCAAGTCCGATGCCATACCCGCCCCGGTTGGGTGCCTTTACTCGCCGCCGACACCCAGGGTTTTCAACTTGCGGTGGAGGGCCGAGCGCTCCATTCCAATGAATTCGGCAGTGCGCGATATGTTGCCGCCGAAACGGTTGATCTGGGCGATGAGGTACTCGCGCTCGAACACTTCGCGGGCCTCCCTCAGGGGCAGGGCGAGAAGCTTTTCACCACCTGCGCCCCCCGGCGTTGGCGGTGCCATCGAGCCCAGTTCCTGTGGCAGCATGTCGGCCGTCACGTCGCCGTCGCCCTCACCCGATGTCAGGATCATCAGCCGTTCGACGTTGTTGCGCAGCTGGCGAATGTTGCCGGGCCAGTCATGGGATTGCAGCACTGCCATGGCGTCATCCGCGATCCGCCTTTTCGGGATCCCCGAGGAGACTGAGATCTGGTCCATGAAGAACGCGATGAGTTCCGGAATGTCGTCGCGGCGCTCCGCGAGTTCGGGAACCCGGACCGGAACGACATTCAGACGGTGGAAAAGGTCTTCCCGGAAGCGACCGGCGGCAATGTCCGCCAGCAGATCGCCGCTCGTCGACGAGATCACCCGGACGTCGACCGAGACGCGTCCGCCACCGCCCACGCGCTGGAAATTCTGGTCGACGAGCACGCGCAGGATCTTGCTCTGCGTCTCGCGCGGCATGTCGCCGACCTCGTCGAGATAGAGCGTGCCGCCATGCGCCTCCTCCAGGGCACCGATCCGCAGCGGACGGCCCTCGATTGCCTCAACGCCAAAGAGATGCTCTTCCATGGTCTCGGGCTCGATCGTGGCAGCGCTCAGCACCACGAAGGGTCCGCTGGCGCGCGCCGAAAGTGCATGTATCGCGCGTGCTGCCAGCTCTTTCCCTGTTCCGGCAGAGCCTGTGATAAAGACGCGCGCGTTGGTCGGTGCCACACGCTCCAGTTGCTGACGCAGCTGGCTGATAACGGTGGATTTGCCGATCATCCGCTGCGTGTCGCCGGTCTTGACCTTGAGTTCGCGCACCTCGCGCCTGAGCTGCGAGGTCTCCAGCGCCCTGTTGGCGACGAGAATCAGTCGATCCGCCTTGAAGGGCTTCTCGATGAAATCGTAGGCGCCTTTCTGGATGGCGGAGACCGCCGTTTCGATGTTGCCGTGGCCGGAAATCATGACAACGGGCAGTTCCGGATGGGACGCTTTCACGGTTTCCAGCACTTGCAGTCCGTCGAGGCGGCTGCCCTGCAGCCAGATGTCCAGGAAAACGAGGTTTGGACGACGGCTCTGGATGGCGGCCAGCGCCTCGTCGGAATTGCGCGCGGTGCGGGTCTGGAACCCTTCATCCTCCAGGATGCCAGCCACCAGTTCGCGGATGTCCGCCTCGTCATCGACAACCAGAATTTCCGTACTCATGTGGTGACTTTCCTGTCGTCGTCCAGATAGGTGTTTCGGACCGACGCTGCGGCTGTTTCTGACGTTTCCGCCACGGTGTCGGTCTGTGCGATGGTCATGCGGACACGTGCGCCGTGGTCCGTCTTGGGATTGTCGAGAAGTTCAATGCCGCCGCCGTGTTCTTCGAAGATCTTGGCGACAATCGCGAGGCCAAGGCCTGTGCCACCCTCACGGGTGGTCATGTAGGGCTCCAGCAGCCGCTGCCGGTTCTCGTTGGGAAATCCGATTCCATTGTCCACGATGTCGATGACGAGGGTCTCGTCGGGGCCTTCGGTGAGAATGAGAAGGATCGCGCCCTTGAAGTCGGATCCGCCATCGAAGGCCGCGATGCCTTCCGTGCCGTTCTTCAGGATGTTCTGGACGGCCTGCCCGATCAGACGCCGGTCAAACCGCGCCAGGACAGGGGTCGAGGGCAGGTTGTCGCGAAACTCAATCTCGGGATGGGCCACCCGCATCATGAAAAGGGTCTGGCGCAGCACATCGGCCAGATCGTCGCGCTCCAGTGTTGGCTTGGGCATGCGCGCAAATGACGAGAACTCATCGACCATGCGGCGGATGTCATCGACCTGGCGAATAATGGTCTCGGTGCATTGATCGAAGACGGCCCGGTCCTCGGTGATGGTCTTGCCGTACTTGCGCTTGATGCGCTCGGCGGACAGCTGGATCGGCGTCAGCGGGTTCTTGATTTCATGGGCGATACGCCGTGCGACATCGGCCCAGGCGGATGTTCTTTGTGCCGTGACCAGGTCGGTTATGTCATCAAGGGTAATGACAAACCCCCGGTCGCCTGCCGTGGCCTGCTCGCTGGTGACACGCACGAAAAGGCTGACGTCCTTGCCTTTGCTGTGCATCTCGACCTGCCGCTGGATTGTGCGGCTGCGGCTGGCCTTGGCCTCCTCAAACAGCGCCTCGATTTCAGGCGCGATGTCGGAGATCAGCCTGCCGGCCAGCGGTCCTCCCAGGATCCGGTCCGCGACCGGATTGGCGATGGCGATCGTGCCGGCTTCGCTCAGCCCGATCACACCGACTGAAACGCCTGACAGAACCGCTTCCGTGAACTGCCGCCGTCGGTCCAGCGCGTCACTCGCCGAAACCAGCCTGTTCTGCTGTGTGCGTATCTCGGCGATCATGGCATTGAAGGTCTGCCCGAGGCGACCGATATCGCCTTCCGATCGCTGCGTGGGAACCTGAACGTAGAGGTTGCCTGCCGAGACCGCATCCGTGGCGTTGATGAGGCGACGGATCGGCGTCACCAGCCGGTTGGCGAAGGCGAGGCCCATCCAGATCGCACTGAGCAGAAGCATCAAGGTGATGATCGCATACATGATGGCGAAGGCACGCTGCACATTCACCCGCTGCTGGTCCAGCTGACGATACTGGTCGATCGCCTGTTCCGCGACGCGACCGAAGGTGATGGCCTGCTGGTCCGCGCGCCGTGCGACGTAGAGATACTGGTTGTCGAAGGAGGGCAGTTTGATAAGGGCACCCACGTGGCGCATGGTCAGCATGCAGGGTGGTTCCGGTGTCGCGGCATCGCGGAAATCCTGCTCGCGCGGCGGCAGGGGTTCGTCGGTGGAGCGTGTTTCTGCCCGGTCTATGATCGTGCCGTCCTGGGTCATGATCACCGCAAATGGGAACCCCAACATCACCGCGCGCGTGGTGAGGAACGTGTTGAAAACACTGCGGTTCTGGTCATAGAGGCGTGTCCGCTTGGCGTTTTCGATGTCCTCCGCCATCAGTTTCATCTCGCGCCCGACATTCTGGCAAAGCTGCTGCTGATAGCCCTGCGCGATGGTGCCGGAACTTGTCACCAGTTCGCGCAAGGCGCCCGAAAACCAGGGGTTCAGACCCCGCTCCAGCGTGACGCTGGCCACAACCGCGATGAGGATGGCGGGCACGGCGGCAATCAGCGTGAACAGGCCCACGATGCGGACGTGGAGCCGGGCTCCGGCCAGGCCTTTGCGCCACTGGTTGAAAAGCTGGGCAAGGTCGAAAATCACGACAATCAGAAGGATTGCCGCAACCACGGAGGTCCCAACCACGAGGAAGGCGACACGCTGCTCGGTCAGAGTGATGTTGACCAGTCCTGTCACCAGAACGAAGGTCGCCGCGATGCTGGTGACAGCGAGCGCGAAGGCAATGACGCGCACGGCCGCGATCATCCTGCCCAGGATAGACCGGCTTCCAATTGGCTCAGCGGTCAGCTGCGTATCTGTCATTCCACCCGCAATTGTTGCCCGACGGTGACACAAGGCAGCCCCTGCGACCGATTCAGTGCGACTTCATTACAACACTGTTGCATGAATTAGACAATTGCGCGGCAGAGCAATCTGGTGTTGGCCCCGAGGGGCGTGAAGTGTGGCCCTAACGGATAGACCTGATCACCCGGATGTCGAGATCCTTGATCTTCTTGCGCAAGGTGTTCCGGTTCAGGCCCATCAGGTCCGCGGCCTTGATCTGGTTGCCGCGCGTGGCGGCCAGCACGGCATTGACCAGCGGTGCTTCGACCTCTTCCAGAATACGGTCATAAAGGCCTTCCGGCGGCAGCTTGTCGCCAAAGGCTGCAAAATACTCCGCGAGATAGCCTTCCATGAAGGCGGAAATGCTGCTCGGGCGGCTGCCCGTTGCCGGGACCGCCATGGACACTTCGCGGGCGGGATGAATCTCCAGCTCGGCATCTATAGCCGGTCCCGTGACGACATCATGGGGATAGAGTGCTGCCAGACGCCGGATCAAATTCTCCAGTTCGCGGATGTTGCCGGGCCAGCTGTAGGCCTTCAATCGCTCCAGAGCGCCGGCATCAAGCTGCTTGCGCTGCATGCCTTCCTTCTCGGCGATCGTGAAGAAGTGCCGGGCGAGATCGGGGACATCACCGGAGCGCTCCCGCAGGGGCGGCAGGCGCAGCGGCACGACATTGAGGCGGAAATAGAGATCCTCCCGGAACAGTCCGGTCTGGATCAGGCTGCGCAAATCCTTGTTGGTGGCGGCGACAATGCGGACATTGGTCTTGATCGGCGTGCGCCCGCCCACCGTCGTGTATTCGCCCTGCTGCAGCACGCGCAGCAGCCGGGTTTGCGCCTCCATCGGCATGTCACCGATCTCGTCCAGAAAGAGCGTGCCACTTTCAGCCTGTTCGAACCGCCCTATGCTGCGCTGGTTGGCTCCCGTGAAGGCGCCCTTCTCATGGCCGAACAGTTCGCTTTCGATCAGCTCGCGCGGAATGGCCGCCATATTGATCGCGACAAAGGGACCGCTCTTGCGCTTGCCGAAGTCGTGCAGTGCGCGCGCCACCAGTTCCTTGCCCGTGCCGGATTCGCCGTTGATCAGCACGGTCAGATCGATGTGCATCAGCCGGGCCAGCGTGCGGTAGATCTCCTGCATGGCCGGCGAACGCCCGACGAGCGGGATATCGTCACCCAGGTCAGGCGATGCGGGTTCCGCAATGCTGAGCGGGTCGGCCAGTGCGCGTCCGACAATGCTGACCAGTTCGCTCAGGTCAAACGGCTTCGGCAGATACTCATAGGCACCGCGCTCCGAAGCCTTGATCGCAGTCATGAAGGTGTTTTGCGCGCTCATCACCACGATGGGGATCTGCGGGCGGAGCTTGCGGATACGGGGAATGAGATCGAAGGCGTTCTCGTCGGGCATCATGACATCCGTCACGATCAGGTCACCCTCGCCGCTTTGCACATATTTCCACAGGGCCGCCGCATTCCCGGCAGTCCGCACATCGTATCCCGCACGCGTCAGCGCTTGCCCCACAACGGTCCTGATGGCCGCATCATCATCCGCGACGAGTATTGTTCCAGTCTTTTGAATCACGCTTCTTCGGTCCCTGAAATGGTCTCACGTGTGGTCTGGAGCGGGAGCAGCAAACGAAACACAGTGCGCCTTGGCACCGAGTCGCATTCCACAATGCCACCATGCTCTCCAACCACCTTGGCTACCAAAGCAAGACCAAGGCCATTTCCGGATAACTTTGTCGTGACGAACGGATCGAAGAGATGGGAGCGGATATCCTCGGGTACACCGGGTCCGTTGTCACGGACGCAGACCTCGAGCGGCAGGCGCACGCTGTCCTTTGTGCCGGCGATTGCCATCCGGACTCCGGGCCGATAGGCCGTGCTGAGCAGGATTTCACCATCCGGCGCATGGCTGCCTATGGCTTCGGCCGCGTTCTTTGCCAGGTTGATGAGAACCTGGATCATCTGGTCGCGGTTGCCAAGCATCATGGGCAACGACGGGTCATAGTCCTCGACAATGCGGATATGGCGGGCAAAGCCGGAGCGGGCCAGATTGCGCACATGCTCCAGCACCACATGGATGTTGAACGGCTCCATCTGAGGTGTGCGGCCATCCGAGAACATCTCGAAACGGTCGACCAGTTTCACAATCCGGTCGGTCTCGTCGCGGATCAGCTGCGTCAGGACGCGGTCATCGTCGCTGACGGCGCTGTCGAGCAACTCGGCCGCACCCCGGATGCCGGAGAGCGGGTTCTTGATCTCGTGGGCGAGCATGGCGGACAGCGCCGAAACGGAGCGAACGGCACCGCGATGGTTGAGCTGCCTGCTGAACTTGTCGGCAATCGTCCGCTCCTGCATCATCACGATGGTGACGTCTGACTCGTCGGGCATCGGGCTGGCGTGGATATCCACGAGGCGCTCGCCCATCTGCCGCGAAGAGCCCAGGTCGACCCGGTACATATTGAAGGATGTGCCGGCGGTCCGGCTCTGAGCCACGAGACTGGCAAGCGAGGAATTGGGGCCGCACAGGCGGTCGATCGCGCTGCGACGCAGAAACGCCAGGCCGATGTCGAAAAAGGCCTCAGCCGCAGGATTGGCGTCGGTGATCCGGCCATTCTCCCCGATCAGAAGGATGGGGTGCGGCAAGGCCAGCGCCACACGATCAAGCTGGGCCATTCCCCTTGCTGATTCAAGCGGTTGATCCATCATGCCGCCCTCCGGACGGGGATATCGAGAAAGGCCTTCTCGAGCCCCCGCGCCACATCGTCGGGGCTGTCGGACCTGCACAGATCAGCACGCAGCCCGGGGGCCTGCGTGGAACCAAGCCGCATCGCCTCGTCGAGATAAGCCACGACATGCTTGCGCGCATGGCGGAGCCCCTGGCGTGGGCCAAAGGCGGCGAGCAGAAACTGATAATGCTCGACCGCAGCCTCCGCCATTGCCTCATTGGCCGGCGCTTGCCAGCGTCGACCGCTGAGACCTGCCGCGATCTCTCCGATCAGCCAAGGCCGACCCAGCGCGCCACGTCCGATCATGACGGCGGCGGCTCCGGATTGTCGCAGTGCCTCACGGGCGTCAGCAAGGCCAAGGATATCCCCGTTGACGATTACGGGCAGCCGCGTGGCTGCCACGGTCTGACGCACGAGAGCCCATCGCGCGTGCCCCTTGTAGAACTGGCAGCGCGTGCGGCCATGCACCGTGATCATGCGGATACCAAGCGCTTCCGCCCGACGGGCGAGTTGCGGGGCATTGAGACTGGCGTCGTCCCAGCCCAGCCGCATCTTCAGCGTCACAGGGCGGGTTGTCGCCTTGACCGTTGCTTCGATCAGCGCCGATGCGTGGTCGAGATCGCGCATCAGCGCGGAGCCGGACCAGCCGTTGGTGACACGCTTCGCCGGACAGCCCATGTTGATGTCGATGACATCCGCGCCGCCGCCTTCCGCGACGCGGGCACCTTCCGCCATCCAGTGGGCCTCGCATCCCGCGAGCTGCACCACATGGGTGCCGATACCGGTGCCCTCCGCGCGCAACACCGCTTCCGCCATGCCTCGCGCCAGTTCGTCCGAAGCCACCATCTCGGACACAACAAGAGAGGCGCCGAAGCGGTCGGCCACCCGGCGGAATCCGGCATCGGTGACGCCGGACATGGGAGCGAGCACCGCACCCCGGACATCATCCAGGAAGGAGAGCGCTGGTTCTTCAGCACGAGTTTCGAGCATATTGCCTATTTTTTGTGCATTTTTAGTTTCTGCCTAAAAACTATACCGAATTGTGCGCTGCGGCAAGTCTTGGCCTTGCAGAGGGGCTGGTACAAAAACGCACAGTGACTTACGAAAAGCCCATGTTTTGTCCTGAACTCACCTTGCTTGCGATCCGCACCCTGGAGCATCTGCGCGCCGGAAAGCGCCGGTGCGTCACCGCCGAGAGCTGCACGGGCGGCCTGGTGGCGGCACTTCTGACGTCCATACCGGGATCATCAGATGTCGTGGAGCGGGGTTTCGTCACCTATTCCAACGAGGCGAAAACCGAGATGCTGGGTGTTCCGGTCGACATCATTGTCCGACACGGCGCGGTCAGCGCAGAAACGGCACGGGCCATGGCGCAGGGTGCCCTGGCCCATGCGCGTGCCGATGTGGCGGTGTCGATCACGGGTGTGGCGGGGCCGGGTGGCGGGTCGACGGAAAAGCCGGTCGGCCTGGTGTTTCTGGCGGTGGCAACGCAGGCCAGATGCGATGTGGCCGAGATGCGCTTCGGGCCGTTGTCTCGCGATGAAATCAGAGCGCGCTCGGTGGTGAAGGCGCTGGAGATGATCCAGAGCGTCTAGACCCCATAAACCGCGTCCGCCCTTTTCTCGAACGCCTCGACCATCCGGCGCACGACGGTGTCGAATACTGCGCCTGCCAGCATCTGGAAGGTGCGGGAGCGGAAGGCATAGTCGATGTCGAATGTGACCTCGCAGCCCGTGGGGGCCGTCGCGAAGGTCCAGCGGTTTTCGAGATGGCTGAACGGGCCGTCGACATATTCCACCAGGATCTTCAGCGCAGGCTTGTCGAGCGCCACGCGCGTCGTGAAGCTCTCGCGGATCATCTTGTAGCCTATGGACATGTCGGCCAGCAGCACCTCGGAGCCGTTCACACCCGTTGTGCGGCGACGCACCGCCAACGAACTGCACATCGGCACGAATTCGGGATAGCGCTCGATATCGGCGACCAGATCAAACATCTGTTCCGGAGAATGGCGGAGCGTGCGGGTGGTGACGTAACGGGGCATGATTACCCGAAGACGCCCACGCCGATCAGGTAGCGGTGCAAACCGCCGATCATCACGCCATAGGCGATCAATCCGCCCAGAATCGCCGCGGCGTCCTGTCCGGGATTGGGCACGAAGGCGGCCGCCTCATCCACGGGCCTGCGTCGCATGCTGATGAAGGCGATCACGGCCCAGACGAGAAAGCTGCCAAACAGGACGATGGATCCGAGATCGCCGTTGGACAGCAGATGCGCCAGCGCCCAGGTCTTGACGGCCAGAATCATCGGGTGCTTCAGCCGCGCCTTCACGAAGCCCTTGGCATAGGCCGAAAACAGCAGCGGCAGCACGGGCAGCATCACCAGCACCGCAATGTGCCGTGTCCACACCGGCGGATTCCACAACTCTATGTATCCAGCCGAACGATAGAATGCATAACCCCAGACAATCAGACTGAAGCCGATGAGGGAAACGATGTTGTAAACCGCCCGGTAGCCCAGCGGCCCGAGCCTTCCCAGAAGTGCCGCTCGTGCCGTACGGTTCATGCTGAAGGCGTGCATGCCGAGAAAGAGGATCAGGCCAGAGATGAGCAGCGTCATGATGAGAAAGGACTTTCGGCAGGAATG
>JANMFA010000096.1:0-2661 GCA_031377545.1 Hyphomicrobiales bacterium
TTGCCTTGGCCATGCTGCTGCCCCGTTTGGACTGGAATTGAGTCGCAGCGGTTTAGCATCCGGCGCGGCTGCGGCTAGAGGGTCGTTGGTCTGCGGTTGTCCCGGTGCTACGCTGATTGTCGTTCAATGAGGTGTCCATGACGCTCGCACTTGATGCAGGTCCGCTCGAACGGTCCCGACGCGCTTACCGTCCGCCTGCCCCCATTCCCCACACAGAACGTCTCGGCGCTTTCGCTCTCCTGCGCCAGCTCCGCAGCAATCCTGCCGCTGCCTGGGGCGTCTGGCATTTCGAGGAACCCTTCGTTCAGGCAAGAACCGTGCTGGGAGACACGGTCGTCATCAGCGATCCCGCCATGATCCGCCATGTGCTGGTCGACAATGTCGCGAACTATCCCAAGGACGATCTCCAGCGCCGTGTGCTGAAGCCTGGCCTTGGCGAAGGCCTGCTGACGGCGGAGGGCGAGAACTGGAAGCGCGTGCGGCGCACGCTCGCGCCACTTTTCACGCCGCGCATGGTGGATGGCTTTGCCGCAACGATGCTGGCGCGCGCGGAAAAGGCGGCGGATCGCATGGCGGTTGTCGCTACGGGCGAAGCCATTGATGTCTCGGCGGAAATGACCCGCGTCACCTTCGATATCCTTGCGGGAACCCTGTTCTCCGATGGCATCGTCAGCGATGCTGATCGCTTCGCCCAAGCCGTCACGGGCTATTTTGAGACCGTCGGGCGTCTCGACCCTCTCGATGCGTTGGGAGCTCCCAACTGGATTCCGCGCCTGTCCTGGTTGACGGGTCGCAAATCGATCTCCTTCTTCGAGGAGGAGGTGAAGCGCATCATTGCGCGCCGCAAGGGTGAGATCGGCGCTGGCGTTGCTCCCGCTGATCTCCTGACCGCCCTCATCAATGCCGCTGATCCCGAAACCGGCATCGGCCTGACGGATGAGGAGGTGGCCGCCAACATCATCACGTTCATCACGGCGGGGCATGAGACCACCGCCAATGCGCTGGGATGGGCGCTGTTCCTGCTGGCGAAACACCCTGACATGCGCGAGCGTGCGGAGCAGGAAGCAAAAACAGCGGAGAGCCACCCTCTCGCGGAATGGCCTGAAAAACTGCCGTTCATCCGCGCCGTGGTGGAGGAAGCGATGCGGCTCTATCCCCCCGCCGCGACCTTGACACGCACGGCGTCAGCGGCCGACCGGACAGGGGAACTGATCATCCCAAAGGGCGCGCTTGTCGTCATCTCGCCCTATGTCGTGCATCGGCACAAGAAGCTTTGGGATGCGCCGGATTGCTTCCTCCCGGAGCGTTTTCTGCCAGGAGCGCGCGAGACGCTCGACCGGTTCCAGTATCTGCCGTTCGGGGCCGGTCCGCGCATCTGCATCGGCCTGCGCTTCGCCATGCTGGAGGCCGTGATCATCCTGACATCGGTGCTGCGGAAGGTGCGGCTGGACTGGCCGCAGCGTCAGGTGGTGAACCCTGTGCAGCGCGTCACACTGCGGCCCGAGCCAGGGCTGAGGATGGTGCGGGCGTAGAAGAGGCTTCTCTGCCTACTTTTTCTTCCTGAAGGCATCCAGGCTGACAACCGCCGCCGTCGGCTGCGCCTCTCCAGCATTGTCATCCGTCACTGCGGGCTTTTTGGCACGGCCCTTGGTGGTGATCGTCGCGCCGTCTTTCCTGGCTTTGCCCTTGTCCTGGGTTGACGACAGGATGCCGCCATCGGCCTTGGGCGGCAGCATCGGTGCAACGGTCGTAGGCACGACGAGCGATGGCTTCGCGCCCTTGGTGTCATCGTTCTCAGCGATCGTCTCGGGCTGCTGCACCTCGAACTTCAGGCCGAACTGCACGGATGGATCGAAAAAACCGACGATGGCGTCAAAAGGCACCAGCAGCCGCTCCGGCACGCCGCCAAAGGACAGGCCAACCTCGAACGTATGTTCCGTGATTCCCAGATCCCAGAACTGGTGCTGGAGCACGATCGTCATCTCGTCCGGGTATTGCTCACGCAGCCGGTTGGAAACCCGCACGCCGGGCGCGCCCGTCTTGAACGAGACATAGAAATGATGTTCGCCGGGCAAGCCGCTCTTGCCAGCATCCGACAGCACATTGCGCACAACACTGCGCAAGGCGTCCTGAACCAGAAGATCGTAGCGGATGTGATCAGTCGTCATGGAACGCGAGTCTAGCCGATTCCGCCGTGAAGGCGAGGGACAATCGGCAGTCTGCAGTCGGCAATCGGGAAAAAATCGCAGGGGCCACAGGAACAAGCGTCCGGTCGCCCGCTCGTCATTGCCGATAGCCTGAAAGGAAAGTGCAGGCTTCTGTTGCCAGGTGCCTGCGAACCCCGCCTCTGACGGCTAAGCCAGAGGACTTGATTTCGGTATTTCTAACCGCTTACGCGGCCAGAGCAACCGGAGCATAGTTGTCGTTTGCAACTATAAATTGACCCGATAACGGCGGGATCATGCCGGGCAAAAGAAGACCCTTTACACCCTCGTCGAGCCTGTTTCGCCCCCGCCGAAGCAGACATCATCCGCTTGGGTGGAGGCGCCGGGTACTGCCCCCGGGTCCGAAAGGTTTATTACGATGACCATTTATCGCCATAGCCGTCCGAGGACGGCACGGGGAATATAGGCTGTCCCGAAGCAATTTGAAAGGGCTGGA
>JANMFA010000107.1:0-5425 GCA_031377545.1 Hyphomicrobiales bacterium
GAAGGTGATGAAGGCGCGCAGCATGTCCGGCAGGTTCATCACCTCCGGCTTGCCGCCATTCAGTGCCACCATGTTGCAGCCGAAACTGGTTTGCAGCGGTGTGAAGCGGTAGAGCTGGTTCAGGATCACATCGGTGTTGGCGTCGCGCTTCAGTTCAACAACAACCCGATAGCCGTCGCGGTCGGACTCGTCACGGATGTCAGAAATGCCTTCAATCCGCTTTTCGCGAACCAGATCGGCAATTTTCTCGATCATCGTCGCCTTGTTCACCTGATAGGGAACCTCGGTTACGATAATCGCTTCGCGGTCGCCGCGGATTTCCTCGATATGCGTCTTGCCGCGCATGATCACCGAGCCGCGCCCGGTGGAATAGGCCGAGCGGATGCCGCCACGCCCGAGAATGAGACCGCCGGTCGGAAAATCTGGTCCAGGGATCAGCTGGATCAGTTCCTCGAAACCGATGGAGGGATCTTCAAGCAGCGCCAGGCAGCCGTCGATCAGTTCGCCCAGATTGTGGGGCGGAATGTTGGTTGCCATGCCCACGGCAATGCCGCCCGCGCCATTGGCCAGCAGGTTGGGAAATCGCGCGGGAAGAACCGTCGGCTCCTCCTCGGTGTTGTCGTAGTTCTCCTGGAAATCGACCGTATCCTCGTCGATGTCCTCCAGCAGCGCCATGGCGGATTTCGCGAGGCGCACCTCGGTGTAGCGCATGGCCGCAGGCGGGTCGCCATCGACCGAACCGAAGTTGCCCTGACCGTCGATGAGCATGAGGCGTAGCGAGAAGCTCTGCGCCATGCGGGCCAGCGCGTCGTAAATCGACTGGTCGCCGTGTGGATGGTATTTACCGATGACGTCACCGACGACGCGGGCCGACTTGCGGTAGGGCTTGTCCGGCGTGTAGCCGTTCTCGTGCATGGAATACAAAATGCGGCGATGCACGGGCTTCAGGCCATCACGCGCATCGGGCAGCGCACGGCTGACGATCACGCTCATGGCGTAATCGAGATAGCTGCGCTTCATCTCATCCGTGAGAGAAATGGGCTTGATGTCGCTTGGGTCCACGGGACCTGCGGCAGGAAGATTTTTGTCGTTGTCAGCCACGCTTGAACCACCAGTCGCGCCGCATCGGCGGCAATCGCGTGGGTGTATCTGATTCATGCCCGCGGGACAAATGAATCAGGCAATTTACCGGGATTAATTACCCCGCGAAATCAGCATGTTAGGAGGTACGGCGTCTTTTGCTTGCTAAGCCCTTCCCGCAACGCCATCCTGACAGCATGGACTTTCTCTCGAATGCCTTTGCCACGCTGCTGGTCACCATCGATCCGCCAGCCATTGCACCCATGTTTCTGGCGCTCACCGTGGGCATGACGGCGGCCGAGCGCCGACAGGTCGCGGTGCGCGCCACGATCATCGCGACGCTGGCGCTCGCCTTCTTCGCGCTCGTGGGCCAGAAGCTGCTGACGCTGCTGGGCATCACGCTTCCGGCCTTCCGGATTGCCGGCGGATTGCTGCTGTTCTGGATCGCCTTCGAGATGGTGTTCGAGCGACGCAGCGCACGCAAGAACAATGTTGCGAAGACCGCCATTGATCTCGATCACATCCGCAACGTGGCGGCGTTTCCGCTGGCAATTCCGCTGATGGCGGGACCGGGCGCGATCACGGCGACCATGCTGCTGGCGGGCCAGACCGGGGGCGAGCCGGGGCTTATGGCGGCCCTGATCGGGATCATCGCCTTCATCTGCGGCTTGTGCTGGCTGGTGTTCCTGTTCGCCGAGAAAATCTCGCAGCTGCTCGGCGTCACGGGCAACATCGTGCTGACGCGGCTGCTGGGCATCGTGCTGGTGGCGCTCGCCGTGCAGTTCGTGCTGGATGGCTTGAAAGCGGCCTTCGGGGTCCGGTAATCACCGCCCTCCCCGCGCCCGGATCATGTCCGCCATCGCCTGATATCCCCTGCCCTCGGCAAGCTTCAGCGGCGTGACGCCGCTCCTGTCGGCCAGGTTCGGGTTGGCTCCCGCCGCCAGCAGATCGCGCAGGCAACGCTGGTGGTTGGCTCCGCCGTCACCCAGCACGATGGATTCGATCAGCGCGGTCCAGCCCAGATTGTTGACGTGGTCGATTGGCGAACCCGCATCGATCAGCGCCTTCACCACATCGGCATGGCCGAGATGCGCGGCAGCGATGAGCGCGGTGCCGAGATACGGGCTGGTGATCGCCCTGGGGTCACCACCCAGCGCGATGGCAGCCTTCATGGCCTCCACCCGGTTGGCGACAGCGAGAATGGTGATGGCGTCGTAGTTCTGGCTGTCCTTGGCGCGCGGGTCCGCTCCGCCCTTCACGAGGATCTCCATCGCGACGATATCCCCCCGGTACGCCGCCACGAGGTAGGGCGTGCGGCCGTTGCCGTCGCGTCCGTTGGGATCAAGACCATTGACGAGCAACTGCCAGATTTCGTTGTGCGCTCCGCTCTGGGTGACCCCGAAGAGCCCGGAATACGCCGCCGTTTCAGCCGGTGATGGTGCGGTCTGGGCTTGCGTACCGGTCGGACCGGCCAGCGCGGCGATTGCGAGAACAAGAGTGAAGCGTTTCATTGCCACCACATTTCCTCCCCGAACCTGTACGCTGCCAGATTACCACAATCCGCTCATCGGGGGAAAAACACCTCCGACAGCACGCCGCCGCTCCCCATCGCGATGATGGCGGACAGCACAATGGACAGGCTGTAGATCCAGATCATGTAGCTCTTGTGGTCCGCGACCCGGTGCTGGCGGGCAGCCAGCGCGCCCATCACGAGCGACCACAGCGTATAGACCGACAGGGCGTGGAAGACGCTGATGGGGCCAAGGAACACGCTGCCGGGAATGAAAAACGACGAGATGCAGATGCTGCCAAGCAGAACAACCCAGATCCAGCCGACAATGCGATGGGGAACACTGCCCTTTGGCGCGAGAAACTGGAAAGCGCCCAGAACAATTGCCAATGCCGCAGCCGCCACATGGATCTGGACGGCGGGCGAAGCCTGAAGCAATGGCGCGAGCCGCATGCGGCGGACCCCTTTCAATGAAACGGTTGTCGAAACGGGATACGCACCAGAGCGACGGCCGGTTGTGCCAGAACGGTGAATGCGGTGAGTGCGGCCATCAAGGCCGCACGCCCCAAGGCATGTCTCACAACGCCTGCCTCACAAGGTTTCCAGCAGCCGCGCCATCAATGCGGCGCGCGGTGCCAGCGACGACACGAAACAATGCTCGTGCAGCGTATGGGCCCCGTCACCGTCGCAGCCCAGCCCGTCCAGCGTCGGCGTTCCCACGGCAGCCGTGAAATTGCCGTCCGAGCCGCCTCCGGTCATCGGCGCTTCCGGCAACTCGAACCCAAGGCTTCGGGCCTGCTCGACAGCATGATCATAGAGCGCCTGGATCGCAGGCGATTTCGCCATGGGCGGGCGGTTCATGGAACCGGTGATCGTCAGCCTCACATCCGGGTCATGCGGCTGGAGGCCGAGGATCAGCCGCTCGAAAGACTGGCCGTCCTCAACAGTCGTAACCCGAAGATCAACCTCGAAATGGGCGTGCTGGGGAATCACGTTGGCTGCCGTGCCGCCATGCATTCGCCCCACAGTCGTGGTGATGCCTCGGCTATAGTCGGTCAGGCCCTCGATAGCGAGAATCTGCCGCGCGGCCTCGCGGATGGCGCTGCGACCATCCTGATGGCGGGCACCGGAATGCGCCGGACGCCCCTCGATGTTCACCACAAAGCGGCCGACACCCTTGCGGGCCGTAACGATCTTGCCACCATCGCGTGCAGGCTCGGTGACAAGCGCGAAGGCGGCGCGGCGGCCCTCGTCCTCGATGATGGCGCGGGTCGTGGGGCTGCCAATCTCCTCATCCGGTGTGAACAGGAACACCAGCGGCCGCTGCGCATTGCCCTTGATCGCGACATCGCGGAAGCCTTCCGATGCCAGAAATGCGCCACCCTTCATGTCGTAGATGCCGGGGCCGTACAGCCTATCGCCGTCGCGCCGCAGAGGCAGGTCACGCTCGATCGTCTTCAGCGGATGAACGGTGTCCACATGCGACATGACAAGGATTGGCGGCTTGCCGTTGGCAGGCCCTGCCGTCACCTTCAGCGTATCGCCCAGACCATCACGCCCGGCGATCCGCTCGACATGGCAGGCGTCAACCGAAAAGAACGCCTGCACCAGATCCTGCATCTTGTTGACTGCGGCGGCGTCAATCGTGGGACTTTCGCGCGCCACCCAGCCCTGCAGGACGGCGGTCATGGCTTCGGTGTCAAAACGGCTGAGGGGCATGTGACTCTGCTATGCATTGTCCCTTCTCTCCTGGGAGAAGGTGGTCGGCGGATGCTGACCGGATGAGGGAGAGCCGCTGACGTCAGGGATTCTCCCTCATCCGTCATGCTCCGCATGACACCTTCCTCCGCAGGGGAAGGCAAGCCTTTTCAGAACGGGATGTCATCATCCAGATCAGCCGCGCGACCACTGCCACCCGCCATGGCGGGACGCCTCTCCATCGGCGCGGAGCGGCCAAAATCACCGCCACCGCCGCCAGAGCGGTCCTCCATCTCACCGCGCCCGCCGCCAGCGCCGCCACCTTCGCTGCGGCCATCGAGCAGGGTCAGTTCGCCGCGATAACGCTGCACCACGATCTCGGTGGAGTAGCGGTCCGCACCCGTCTTGTCCTGCCATTTGCGAGTCTGCAACTGGCCTTCCAGATAAACCTTCGAGCCCTTCTTGAGGTACTGCTCGGCGATCTTGGCAAGGTTCTCGTTGAAGATGACGACAGAATGCCATTCCGTCTTTTCCTTGCGCTCGCCAGACTGCTTGTCGCGCCAGGTCTCGGACGTGGCGATGCGCAGGTTGACGACAGGCTCTCCGTTGCCCAGCCGCCGCACCTCGGGGTCCGCCCCCAGATTGCCCACGAGAATGACCTTGTTGACGCTTCCAGCCATAACGGCCTCCTGATCCATACGCTTGAGCGGCGCAGTATAACGCCCCGCGCCCGCACAAGCGAACCTGCGCTGATGCTTGTCCACACGCGAATACGCGCGGACAAGAGTGACACCGGCGAGAGTATGTTCTTTATTTGTTCCCGTCAAGCAACGCGCCGCCTCACCGCAGGGTCCACTCTGACGGGATGCACCATGCGAAGCCGCGTCCGTGGCTGTCACCCTCTCAGGTTGTGCATTTGTTCAGTAATCTAATCTAGGTTGCACATTCTGATTCGATTCTCTACCGGACACCGGACACCGGACACACTGCTCCCAGAGAAGCTCATGCCGCCAGCGCCGCCTATTGATCCCGACGTTCCGGCCTCTGTCTTTGGCCTCTACAGCGAGATTCATGAGCACGACCTGCAAGCAAGCCTGCGCAATCCGGAAGCGAGCTTCGCGCTCGGCAACTGGCTCG
>JANMFA010000118.1:0-9892 GCA_031377545.1 Hyphomicrobiales bacterium
GGAACAGCATCGCACTTCTGGCAGCCAATGAATTCGGCAGCATGTTCCGGCGCAATGTCACTGCGGTCGTCTTCTATGCCATATCGGCTGTTGCCGCATTCACCGGGCTGATCTTTGGGCTGGTCGCGGCGCACACGTGGCTCGCCGCCCGCATGACCGATATTGAGGCGAGCCTGGTTATTGCGGGTGCCCTGATGATCCTGGCAGTCGCCTTGGCGCTTGTCGGATACTTCATGAAACACCGCCGCAGGAGCAAGGCCGAATTGACCTCGACGGCACTGACCGCGCTTCCCATCGCGGCGCGGCTTGTGACGACGCGGATCAGCTGGGGAACGATGACAGTCGCGGGTATCATGGCACTAGGCGTTCTCCTGGGACGTCATATCGCTGACAAGGACTGATCACTGTTGCCAGAACATGCCCATGAAAAACCCGGCACTTTGGTGCCGGGTTTTTTGGGAGTTGGAACAACCGTCAGCAAGCATAGCGGACATACCTACCGTATTCATCGTAGCCGCGGCAAGAGCGGCGACTGTAGGAGGCACGGCCGGGTGTGGTCGCGGCACCGATGATCGCGCCGCCAGCCCCGCCAATGATGGCTCCCGCGACGGCACCACCCGCGCTTCTGGTCGCGACGCCCCCGACGACAGCGCCGGTCCCCGCCCCTATGAGGCCACCAGCGATGGCCCGGTCGGTCGGGTTGTAGGCATTGCAGGCGGTCAGACTTCCCGCGAGAACAAGGGCTGCAAGAACATGTTTCATGTGATGTCTCCTGAATGGGCAAAAGCCGCGCCGAGGGCGCGGCCGTTGAGGGATGGGGTTCAGATCTTCTTGATCGCGTCAGTTGGCTTGTACTGCGGGGCGTTCTTCAGGGTCGCCTTGTCGAAATCGACGACGATCTTCGACTTGCCTGCCGCATCGCGGGTCATCTGGAATGACCGGTAGGTGACGGCCACCTTGTGTTCGCCCATGCCGAGGAACCCGCCCACGCCGATGACGGCGGCGAGCACGCGGCCATCGCCGTCGATCAGGACATCTTCAATGTCGCCGACCTTTTCATTCGCCTTGTTGTAGACGGCCTGGCCGATGGCGTCCGACGTCCTCCAATGCGTTGGCATCCAGCTGCCCTGATAGAAGGTATCGGCCACGGCGCCGGGAGCGCTCATGGGTGGTACGGTGCTCGCAGGAGGCGCAGCAGCGGGTGGCAAAGGAGCCGCCGTCTGCGAAAGGGCGGGAGATGAGATGGCCGCAAGGGCGGCCACCATGAAAACAAATTTTCGAGAAAACATGGAAATTCCTTTCAAGGAAGCTGGGATCGACGCGGGCGTTCATGCTCGCGTCTGTCTTCACCGCATATCCGCAGCCGTGGCCGCGATGGGGCGCACAGGAAGAACGTGGCATGGTCCGGCATTGTTCCCGTGAGCCCGAGAACAGATTCGCGGAGGATGCATGGAACCAGTTGCGCCGTGCGGCGTTTCCAAACCGAATGCCGGACCATCGGACCCGCGCGGATGTGCAAGAGGTCAAAGCCAGGAAACCCAGATGCACATACGATATGGCTACGAGATTGAGCTGATCTGCGACCAGGAAACGCCTTTGGTCACGATGCTGGACGTGCACCCATCGCGGCGCAACGATGTCACGATGCCCGATGACATGCAGGTGAAGGGCTTTCTGACCAATGGCCTTGTCGACAGTTCGAATGTCTATCTCGATCAGTTTGGCAATATCTGCCGCCGTGTTCTCGCTCCAGCCGGAGGCATTGTGCTCGCATGCAGCGGCGTCGTGCACGATTCCGGTTTTCCCGATCCCCAGTCCCCTGACGCTGATGTGCTTCCTCCGGAAAAGCTTCCGGCCGAAACGCTGGCCTACCTGCTCGGTAGCCGGTACTGCGACACAGATCTGCTCTTGACCAAAGCTTGGGCCAGGTTTGGCGATATCGCGGGCGGTTGGCACAAGGTGCAGGCTGTTTGCGATCATGTGAACGCCCTGATCCGCTTCAGCTACGGGCAAGCACCCAACCTGCGGACCGCGACCGAGGCCATCACCGAGGGTTCCGGTGTCTGCCGCGACTTCGCGCATATCGCCATCACGTTCTGCCGTTGCCTCAACATCCCGGCCCGCTATTGCACGGGGTATCTCGGCGATATCGGCGTGCCTGCGGATCAGCATCCAATGGACTTCAGCGCATGGTTCGAGGTTTACCTCGACGATGAGTGGCGGACGTTCGATGCGCGATTCAACACGCCGCGCATCGGGCGCATCCTGATTGCGCGCGGTCGTGATGCGGTTGATGTCCCCATCATCAATTCCTTCGGTGCGCACCAGCTCAGGCGGTTCGACATCGTCGCCGAGGAAATCAGCGGTGCACGGTATCCGTTGAGCTCCCATGATCGCCGCGACCACTGGACCGGCGGGAACACAACGACGAATTGAGCCGGCATCATGCGATCCTTCCTTTCAATGGCTGCTGGATACTGGCGGGGGTCAAGCGCTCCGCGAGCGTGGCTGCTGACCGTCGTTGTATTGGCCTTTCTGGTCGCGCAAATCGCGAGCCAGGTCGTAATCAATTCCTGGAACCGCACGTTCTTTGATGCGCTCGAGAGCAAGAATCTGGCTGCGGTTTCGGCAGCGATCGGTTGGCTTCCTCTGGTCATTGCGGCTGCAGCGCTCTGTCTCTCAGGCCTCGTGGTGACACGCATGCTGTTCCAGATGCGCTGGCGGGAGTGGATGACCAATCGCATCGCGGGATGGTGGATTGCTGACCAGCGGTATTACCGGATGGGCTTCACCGCGCCGGATCAGACCGTGCCGGAATACCGCATCGCCGAGGATGTCCGGCTGGCCATCGAACCCCTGGCGGAGTTTGCCCTGGGATTGATCAGTGCGGTGATCACGGCAGCCACGTTCGCCACGATCCTCTGGAGTGTGGCCGGCTCGGCGCAGGTCACCCTCGGCGGGCGCACAATAGAAATTCCGGCCTATATGGCTGTTGCGGCTGTCGTCTATGCGGTGGTCGCGTCTCTGGCGGCGTATGTCGCTGGAAGTCCACTCGTTCGTAAAGTCTCGGACAAGAACGAGGCTGAAGCACAGTTCCGCGCCGAAATGACCCGGCTGCGCGAAAATGCCGAGAGCATCGCGCTCATTCGTGGGGACAAGGATGAATTGCTGTCGGTTCGCGAGACCTATGGCGCCGTTGTGAAGACCTGGATCGGGATCATCCGGCAACAGGGTGTCATCGCACTGGTCATGAATACCAATGGTGCCCTGTTTCCGATCATACCGCTGTTGCTGGTCACGCCCAAGTACCTCAACGGCGATCTGACCCTGGGGGCCGTCATGCAGGTCGTCGCTGCCTTCAGCGCCGTTCAGGGTGCATTGATCTGGTTCGTCGACAATTTCGTGCGCCTCGCGGAATGGTATGCTTCGGTTGAACGGGTGCGGGAACTGACGGCGGCACTGGAAGCGCTCGACCGCGGCACGCTGATGGAAGACGAAACCCAAATTGATCTCGGCCTGAGCGATGACGGTGCCATCCACATCGAGAACCTTTCGGTTGCCGAACAGGGCGGACGCGTAGTCATCAACGATGCCTCGGTGACAATTGCGCTTGGTGAGAAGGTTTTGGTCACGGGGGAAAGTGGCGCGGGCAAAAGCGTGTTGATCCGGGCCCTTGCCGGGCTCTGGCCCTGGGGTTCCGGCTCAATCCGTGTGCCGCGCGATGTGACAATCGCCTTTGTCCCGCAGCGTCCCTACCTGCCGCTGGGAACGCTGAGAGATGCGCTTCTGTATCCGGCGGGGAATGCAGCCACGAGCGACGCGGTCATCGCCAAAGCTATGAAGCGCTGCGGCCTCGGCTATTTCACCAAGCGCCTTGATGAAGAAAGCCGCTGGGATCAGGCGCTGTCGGGCGGCGAGCGGCAGCGGATCGCGTTCTGCCGCCTGCTGATCCAGAAACCGCAGATCATCATCATGGATGAAGCGACTTCGGCGCTCGATGAAGAGAGCCAGACCTCACTGCTTTCGCTGCTCAGGGAGGATCTCAGCAGCGCGACCGTCATCAGCGTGGCGCACCGCCAGGGAGTAGAGGAATTTCACGATCGCAAGCTTACGCTTGAAAAGCATCACGCCGGTGCGGAGCTTGTCTCGAAGAAGCTGCCGCATAGCCTTTGGCATCTTTTCCCTTCGGTACTGAAGCGTTGACCGGCTTCAGCTCAGGCCTGTGAGGGAACAAAGCGAATTGTCGGACGTTTCAGAGAGGATAGCAAAAGCAAAGCGGGAGTGCGGTCCATGTCTTTCCGAGCCATCAGAAGTGAGAGTTTCGCTCCTCTGTTTCGAGGCCTCTCATTGTGCTTGGCCATCGGCGCCTTCGCTGCTCTGGTTGCGTCCACTGCTCCCGGCGCTGCGCCAGCGACACGATCGGCCAACTGGCGCTGGGGAATGGAGGACGGCATTCGGCATATCGAATACGATTGGCAGCCGCGAAGCAAACCTGCACGCAGTGTGATGACCTCCAGTCAGGATTGATCTCGGCCGATGCCAATCAGCCAAAGCTGCTCATTTCTTGAAAGTCCAACGCAGGATGTCACCCGAAGCGCGATCATTCTGAGTTGCTCCGAGTTGTGCGGCCAGGCCAGCCATGATTTTCGCAGGCGGGATATTGACCGGTGGCTTTCCCGAGGTCGTGACAAGAAAGAACAGTTCATCGTCGTTGACCGGATTCACATGGACCGAAACCGAGGCCAATGTGTCGGCAGCAAGCGCCGCACCAACTGACTCGACCAATGCCAGTCCGAACGGAATGATCCTGTCCACGATCAGGGCTGCTTCGCCTGTCATCTCCGCTTTAATCAATTGCATGGGCTGGCGCATTGAACTGGAAAGCGTGCCGATCAGCTCTTCTGCGAATTCTCGGACCGGAACCAGCCGCATCCCGCCGTCGGTCAACCCCAGACGGTAAGCCGTCGACAACACCTGCACCTTTGCTTCCGTCTCGGCCAGATGAATGCTGTCGGTCCCGGTATGCTGCCTCCGTGAGAGCGCCAGATAGCTCTGGATCACCTGAAGGCTGTTCTTCACCCGGTGGTGCAGTTCGCGCACCAGGAACTGGTTGGAAGCGACCAGACCACGCAGATCAAATTCCCGTTTACGGGCGGCCTCGACCATTGCATTGAACGCTTCCGCGACGGAGCGGATATCATGGGGCATGGCTGGATCGAGCGGTGCCAGCACGGTCCCCTCCGGATCCAGCTGCCGGCTGCGGGCGGCCCGCTCGATGCCGGCAATCCACCCGACGACATTGCTCTGGATCACCTGCGCATAGGTTACGAACAGAACCGCCAGTGTCAGCAAAGGCGTGAAGCTCAGGATCAAAAACTGGATCAGCGCTGCGTTCAGGGCCGCCTTGTCCGATCGCGTCAGCACATAAAGGTCGGGCTCTGCGACGATCTGGCTGGCGAAGACATGCGGTGTTCCGTCGGCAGAAATGTCTTCCCAGCGGCTGATCGCTGCTGCGGCGCGCTCCTCTTTCGGCAGCCATGCAATATCGTGTTCGTCGACATTGCGGGAAACCACGACCTTCTTGCCGCGGTTCATCAATGCGATCGCGGTTGTCCCATCCACGGAGCCAACTTCGAAGGCCTGATCAAGAAGCGCGGCGTCCGTCAGCAGGATGGCTTCCCATCGCCTTCCCAGCGGATCTGCACTCTTCGCAAAAATCATCAGGTGAAAGACGCCTCTGATGCGTACTGCATCGTACCGGGTCAAAGCGAGGCTGGTACCAATCCATTGCTGCACATAGGGCAGCGTCTTTTGCTGCATCGCAAGATCACTCAGCTCACCCGCGGTCACATTCTGAACAACGCTTGCATGGCAATCCGGGTTGCCCGGACGCATGATGCTGATTGCCTGGAAGCCTTGCAGTCCGGCGAGGGTATCGCGCAAGATCGTCTCGCAAAGGTCCGGATTATCCGGGCCGGCCTGGACACCAAGGACAGTGGCGACAAGCGTTCGAAGTGAGCCGCGGAACCAGATGCGCGAACGGACAGCAAAGTTCGAAAGGGTCTGGACCTGTGAAAGCTCGATGGCCTTGACCACAGTTTGATAGTTCACAGAGGCAAGGACAATGCTCAGCGCCGCAAGGGGAATGACGATGAAGGCCATCAGCGCGAGCAGGCGGCCCCGCACGCTTCTAAACGAGGACAGACTGAACAACCTGGTCATGGACCGCGTGCGACGGGCCGGTCTTGCCGGCTGGTCCGAATGATGGTGCCGATGTCTCCGGGATCATCGGCAGGATGGATGCCAAGCAATTCCGCCAGACGGGCCCGCCCTCGATTCACGCGACTCTTGACCGTTCCGATGGCGACTCCGCAGACGACGGCTGCCTCCTCATAGGAAAGCCCGGTAGCACCAACCATGATGAGGACCTCGCGTTGCTCCTCCGGCAGCTTGGCGAGCGCTTTACGCAGATCGGCAAGATCGACCGCGCTATCCTGATCTGCAGGCACGGCGACACGATTGGAGTAGATCCCGTCGGTGTCCTGCACTTCGCGGCCGCGCTTGCGGTAGAGCGAGTAATAGGTGTTCCGCAAGATCGTGAACAGCCAGGCCCGGATGTTGCTGCCCTCAGTGAAGCTGCTTGAGTGGCCCCACGCTTTCAGCAGCGTGTCCTGCACCAGATCATCAGCCAGATGCATCGAACCAGACAGCGACGCTCCAAAGGCGCGCAGATTGGGAATCTCGGCGACGAGAAGATCCCTGAAGGAGCGTTTGGGCTCAGCTCGGGAAGGCTGCGCGCATCCCTGATGGCGGTCAGCTGTCACGCTCCCCCTCCTTTGCTTCCAGCTCGGCAAGAAGGGCCAGAAGCCTGTCGGGAACGGGCGCATTCACGAGATCATCGTAATGCGCCTTCAACGAACGACCGATCGCATCCTGCACTTTCTGGTCAAGCGTCGGCATGATCTGGCGACCGGTCTTCGGCTTCTCGTCCCCCGCCGCATCAGTGCCGGAAAGATCGTGCTGACCGTTCATATTCATTCCCCGATTGTCCCGACGTTGCCGCCATGGCTGGCTCTGAAAGGCGCGTATCCAGTGTAAAACGAACGACGGCGGCGTTGGTTCCAACGAAATGAAAAAATAAACATGTTGTCAAAAATTGACCAATGATGATGCTCTTGCCATCAACATGAGAGGTCAAAAGATGTCAGTCGCGACAGACATTTCGCCGCATCTTCCGTATCTTAGGCGTTTCGCCCGAACATTGAGCGGGACTCAAAGCAGTGGCGACATCTATGTCGTCACCACACTCGAAGCCTTGATCGCGGACCCGGACGCATTCCCGCGCAACATGCCGGTCAGGAACGCGCTCTACAAGGTGTTTCTCTCCCTCTGGACCTCAGCGAACGTGCAGAAGCGATCGATCCCGGTCCCTGAAGCCCACACGGCCGCCGAGCGCAATCTGGACATGCTGACCCCTCGGTCGCGCCAGGCGTTCCTGCTGCGGACAGTTGAGGGCTTCAGTTCCGAAGATGTTGCGGCAATCCTCGGCATCACGCCTCAGGAAGGCTTGTCGCTCATGGATCAGGCCGGGCGGGAGATCGCCGAGCAAGTGGCGACAAATGTGCTCATCATTGAGGATGAGCCGATCATCGCGCTGGACATCGAGGCGATGGTTGAGGAACTGGGCCACAGCGTCACAGGCATTGCCCGCACGCACAAGGAAGCTGTGAACATGGTGAGGCAGCATCGCCCTGGTCTCGTTCTGGCCGATATCCAGTTGGCGGATGGCAGCTCCGGACTGGACGCAGTCAACGAGATCCTCGGCAGCATCGATCTGCCTGTGATCTTTATCACGGCGTATCCCGAGCGTCTTCTGACGGGAGAAAAGCCGGAGCCGGCGTTCCTGATCACCAAGCCGTTCCAGGCGGATGCAGTGAAGGCGGCGATCAGCCAGGCGCTGTTCTTCGACCGCAAGGCGTCGCTGAAAGCCGCTTGATGCGGTGTGCGGCACTCACGATTGGGGGATTTTTGCCGCAAACGGAACTTAGCTTTCGATCATTCGTTTCCTTGCTGGCGGGCTCCACCGCCGGAAATCGGGAGCAAACCATGACCTTTCTGTTTGGTGTCGCGACACTCATTGCGGTTGGCTCATTTCTGCTTCTGTCGGGAACTGTTCTCCCCGGCTTCCATCTCATGGGGGAGGTCGCAACCATCACCTTCGTTGGCAGCAGCGTGATCGCGGCGGGAAGTGCATTGGCGCTTGACGCATGACCAGCGCAGGAATTGCTGGAGCGAGTGAAAGCCTGAACCGGCGATCTGTCATGGCACCGCCGACTGGGTTGGCCTGAACAACGTGCCCAGTCTGACATGTGCTGGGGGAACAATCATCCTGGAACTGCGTTATCCGCAAGTGGCCTGATCGTTGCCATGGAACCAGGTATTGCAGGAGCTAAACCCATGACGACGCTGTTTGCCATAACCTACCCGACCACGGCCCTTTGCCGGGAAGCGCTCGTCAAGCTTAGCGAATTGCAGCGTGGAGCAGCCATCGCGGTCATCGACAGCGCCATCGTGTCACGATCGAATGACGGGTCGATCAAGCTGGACCAGACTGTTAACATGACCGCAGCCGGGGCGCTGTCCGGAGCGTTCTGGGGAAGCCTGATCGGAATGCTCTTCCTGTCGCCATTGACGGGTGCCGCCATCGGCGCGAGCGCGGGCGCCGTCAGCGGGTTCACGACGGATTACGGCATCTCGGATTCTTTCATGCAGGAGATGGGCAAGAAGCTGGATGCGGATGCAGCGACGCTTTTTGTGATGGCTGCGGAAATGACGGCGGACAAGGTCGCCGAAGCGTTGGCCGTCAACAGCGGACAAGTGGCCTATACCTCGATGCCGGATGATCTCGAGACCCGATTCACGGGCAAGTTCCGCACAGCTGCCGCCAAAGCCGAGCCGGAACTTGTCCGCGCTGTGGCGTCCATGGACGGCTGATTTCTTCGGCCTGCCGCGCAATTTCCGGAAATCGGCGTCTCAGGACATTTTTTGCATCAACCCAAGTTTGCATCGGAGATACCCCATGACCCATCGGACAGATGGCCAGCACGTTTGGGAGCTTGTGCAGAAAATCCGCTTCTGCATGCTCGTGACCCATGACCGCAAAGCAGGCGAGATGCGAGCACGGCCAATGAGCGCCGCCGTCAACCCCGACGATGAGGCAATCTATTTCCTGACCGACCTCCGCCAGTTGAAGGACGATGAAATAGAGGCGGATCCTAACGTCTGCCTGACTTTCGCTGATACCAGCGGCCAGAAGTACGTCTCCATTACCGGCATTGCCACGCTGGCGAACGACCGCGAGAAGATCGCTGAACTCTGGTCTGCCGCCGCCCTGGCCTGGTGGGACAGCAAGGATGATCCCAACATCCGCGTGCTGCGCGTCATGCCCACTCAGGCCGAATACTGGGATGGCCCCGGTTCCATCGTCACACTGGTCAAGATGTTGACCGCAGCTGTGACCGGTGGCAGGCCGGAGCTTGGCGAGAACAGGAAGGTCACGCTCTGATTGGGCGGTTCATTCCCGGTTTTCCCTGATCATTGGTTTAAGCTCTCCGCGACATTTTCTGGCGATATGAAACATTTTGGCCAGTCGATCGCACTTGCCTTGAGTGCAGAAGCGTTGGCGCTGACAGGACGAAGCCAGGCGTTATGTGGATTTCAGGCCGGTGTGCTATGAAGGTCGGCTGGAAAACCAGCGTGCGGCAATCCGCCGGCCCTTCAGGCGCAGCGGGGCCTCGACATAACGCCAGTTGAGTTCGCAGAAAAGCATCGTCAGCGCGATCCAGGTGACATAAAATTTGAATGAGAAGGTTGCGTTTGGCGTCGCACCACT
>JANMFA010000121.1:0-1557 GCA_031377545.1 Hyphomicrobiales bacterium
CACTTCCTTGCCCGTGCCGCCAAGCGTGACGCCTTGCAGGATCGAGACATCGTCTTCCACAACCGCCGTGGAACCAACGACCAGTCCCGTTGCATGGTCGAGGAAGATGCCCTTTCCGAAGGGTGCCGCCGGATGAATATCGATCTGAAAAACGATGGACGAGCGGCTTTGCAGATAGAGCGCGAAATCCTGATGCTTGCGGTGCCACAGGTGATGCGCAAGTCGGTGTGTCGTCAGCGCATGGAAGCCTTTGTAGTAGAGCACCGGCTCGATCACCCGTGTTGTCGCCGGATCACGATCAACCACGGCCAGGATATCGGTACGGATCGCCTCGCTGATGCCCGGATCGTCGCCAAGCGCCTGCATGAATGCCTGGCGGATCAGTTCAGCCGGAAGATCGGGGTGATCAAGCCGTTGCGCGATGCGATGCACGACAGCGGCCTCGAGGCTCGGTTGCTGCAGCACGGTCGCCAGCACGAATGAGCCAAGCGCTGGTTCGTTGGCCAAAATTGCTTCAGCATCTGACCGAAGCCTGGACCACAGAGGATCGACGGCCTTGATGGCGGCACGGCGCTCGGCGACTCCTGGAGCCATGATGTTCTCCCACGGGTTGAGACATTTTCAGGCTACAGCTATGCGCTTGAAGTGACAATGTGAAGGGCCCGGGCATTTCTATGACAAGACCATTGGACGTCGGCTCCCCTCGCCTGCTGGCATCAGTGGATGCCATGATCGCGACGGTGACGATCAACGCACCCGAGCGCCGCAATTGCATTGATCTGGCGACGTGGAAAGCCATTCCGCCGCTGTTTGCCGCGCTTGAGGTCGATCCTGCGGTTCGGGTCATTCTCCTGCGGGGCGCTGGCAAGCAGGCCTTTTCGACCGGCGCTGACATCGCCGAGTTCGATACGGAGCGTTCGACGCCGGAAGGCAGCCGGGCCTATGAGATCGAGAATGTGAAGGCATTCGAGGCTGTGGCGAACACCGGTAAGCCGGTCATCGCGGTGATTCACGGCTACTGTTTTGGCGCGGGAGTCGGCCTTGCTGCCGCCTGCGACCTGCGGTTGGCGGCGGATGATGCCGTTTTTGCCATTCCAGCCGCCGTCCTTGGCGTCGGCTACCCACCGACCGCGCTAAAGGCACTGGTCGCGCTGATGGGCCCGGAACCGGTGAAGCATCTGTTTTTCAGCGCGGGGCGCTTTGATGCAGTCCGCGCCCTGTCATTGGGACTGGTCGGCGAGGTTGTCAGCAAGGACCGCCTTGATGCAGCGGCGCTCGATCTGGCGAACACCATTGCCGCCGGCGCACCCATGTCGATCAACGCAGCCAAGCGCGCCATCGACGCCGCCGTCGGCTTGCCAAATGCGCTGCCGCTAAAGGACCTCCAGGCGCTCGCCGATGCCTGTTTCCAGAGCGAAGACTATGCAGAAGGGCGCGCCGCGTTCAAGGACAAGCGCAAGCCGCTGTTCAAGGGATGGTGACAAGGCCCGGAACTGCCACCTGGCCAAAAATCATGCGCCGTCCCAGCGTGAGCCGAACTCCACGACATCTGGTGGC
>JANMFA010000133.1:0-2177 GCA_031377545.1 Hyphomicrobiales bacterium
AGAAGATTGTCTGCGTCACGTCGGTTTTTCCCAGCCATGCTTCGCCAGTACCCTGTGTGACGCCTTTATGTCTGCATCGGGCGTGTTTTTCGGATTCATTGCATCGGCAATGATCTCGAGCACCGTCATGCCCTCGTAGCCGATCTCTTTCAACGCCTGAGCCGCAGCACTGGGCTGCACAATGCCACCTTTCATGCCCACCTTGTCGTGCTTGAAAACGGCAAAGGTCGAGTCCGAGATATGGACGTTCTTGATGCGCTTTCCCAGCAGCTTGATGGCCTTGGGCACGTCCTCCCTGATGAAGGCGGAATTGCAGATATCAAAGTTGATGCCGACGCTGGGGCCGATGTCATTGGCCACATCAAGCATGTCCTTCGCGGTCGGCAGGAAGGTGAAGGGCACGTTCTCCAGAATGATCTCGACGCCCGAGCCCTTGGCGAACTTCACGAGTTCCTTCATTCCATCCACGAACCAGGCGCGCATCCAGTCAACCGGCGGATCGATCAGACTGTTGATGGGTCCGGGGATGGCACAGACATAAGGGCAACCCCAATCTGCGGACAGCGCGATTGCCTCCTTGTAGCGATCAAGCGTATAGCGGCGCATGACGCGGCAGACCGAATTCGGGTTGTTGTCGAGCAGGGGATAGCAGAAAGACGTGATGCTGCAGCCCTCTCCGTCCAGCCACTTTCCGATCTCGCGCTTTTGCCTCGGCGTCATGTCCGCTGGCCAGCAATGGGGCGGAAATATCATCATCTCGAAATTTTTATAGCCAAGGCCATGCGCATGTTTGAGCGCGGCAAAGTCGGTATGCGAATAGAGATAGGGAAATGTCGAGACGGCGACTTTGAGACCAGACATGATGCTTCCTCCCTGAGTTGATCAACAGTGCATGGTTGAATGATTGAGGCACAAGCGGATGATTGACATCAAAGACTGGCCTCCAGCCGCGTGTTCATCACCATCTCGGCCACAGTTGCAGCGTCGGGCAACCGCAAAAGAAGCGACACGGCCTCCGCCACGGTTTCCGGCTTCAGGCGGTTGGCGGCGGGTGTAGCACCCGGCAACCCTGCGATCAGTTCGGTATCGATGGCACCGGGACAAAGTGCTGTCACCCTCACCCCGTCCTCCCAGCCTGCGAACCTGGCGGCGTGGCTGAGCGCCAGCAACGCATGCTTGGACATCGCGTATCCGAGTGGCGCGGTTGGATCGCGAAAACGTTTGGCGTCGGTCGAAGCGATGTTGACGATGCGGCCGTGGCCCGCAAGCTTCAGGTGAGGAAGTGCGCTGCGGATCGTGCGGAACGGTGCCTTGACATTGACCATCCACATTTCGTCCAGCGCCTCCTCGTCCGGATGATCGAAGTCAAAGCGCCTGAGCACACCTGCGTTGTTGACGAGGGCGTCGAGCCTGCCATGGGTGGCGACCACCGCATCGATCCAGGCCGCGGCGCTGCCAGCGTCCTTTGCGTCGAACGGGTGGATGGAACAGCGCCCGTCGAACCCTAGTCGCGCCGCTGTCGCCGCGACGTCGCGGACACCGAGCGCCAGCGTAAACCCGTCTGCATGCAGTCTGCGGGCTATTGCCGCGCCGAGACCCCGCGATGCGCCCGTGATGGCAACAACGCGGCCTGCGGCAGGGACCATCGAGGTGCTGTCGACGCTGGAGCTCATCCTAGAACAGCCCCTGATAGACGCCGCCGTCATTGACGATGTTCTGTCCGGTCATGAAACCCGCTTGCGCACTGCACAGGAATGCAACGAGATCACCGCACTCCTTCGGGTCGGCCAGCCGCCCGGCGGGGCAACCTTTCAGCCGGTCCTCCTTGATCTGCTCATAGGTCATGCCCAGACGCTTCGCGTGGCCATGCCAGTTGGTATGAAGTGCGTCCGTGTCGAACAATCCAGGGCACACGCTGTTGACCGTGACGTTGTTAGGGATCAGTTCCCGCGCAATAGAGGCAATCGCCGCCGACAGCCCAGCCCTGGCTGCGTGGCTGTGGGCGAAACCCACTTGCGGAAACTTGATGAAGCTCACCGACATCGACACGATGCGGCCAAAACGCCGCTCGCACATTCCTGGTGCCACCCGGCGAATAAGGTCCATGGATGAGAAGAAGTGATCGTCCCACCAGCGCAACCATTCCTCGCGCTCCCAACCACGGAAGTCGCCAGGCA
>JANMFA010000141.1:0-28935 GCA_031377545.1 Hyphomicrobiales bacterium
TCACGCCGCTGGAGCTGACAGGTGCCTATGCCGCCTTCGCCAACGGCGGCACCGCCGTCATTCCCCACGCAATCCTCCAGGTGAGGACAACGGCAGGCAAGGTTGTCTATACCCGCCAGAGCCGCGATCTTGGACGCGCCATGACACTGGAGCAGGCGGGGCAGATGAACCAGATGCTGCGGGAAACCCTGGTGTCGGGCACGGCGAAGAAGGCCGAACTGCCGGGCTGGCCTGCCGCTGGCAAGACCGGAACGACGCAGGATCATCGGGATGCCTGGTTTGTGGGCTACACCGGCCATCTCGTGACGACGGTCTGGGTCGGCAATGATGATGGCGAAGAGATGAAAAAGGTGACGGGCTCAGGCCTTCCCGCCGAAATCTGGCTGAAATTCATGAAGGAAAGCCACGGATCCGTGCCTGTTGCCGGCCTTCCGGGCCTGAGCTGGCGCGCGACAGCTTCCGTCGGGCAGCCCGCCACCGGCCCTATCCTTCCGCCCGCCAATGTCGGATCGGTGCCTGCGCGCAACCAGCCGCGCCAGCCAGCACCGATGGCGGTGGAGGATACGAGCCCGCATCGCTTTAACCTGCAGCAGGGCCCCTCGAAGGACGAGCGCAATCTCCTGCAGCGGCTGATTGGCGGCTAGGCCGATATCTTGATGCTTTTGGCCATGTGCGTGCCCACCCGCCGCATGTAGTCGCCAAGCTGCTCGCATTCCTCGGCCGAAAGCGCCAGCATCATGTCCTCGATGACAGTGACCTGAACCGCCAGCGCCTTTTGCGTGAGGACCTGGCCGTTGTCCGTCAGTCGCAACCGCCGCACGCGCCTGTCCTGGCTATCCGCGATTCGCGTGACCAATCCACGCTTTTCAAGTTCGGGCAGCAGCATTGACAGGTTGGAACGCCCGACGAGCAGACGGTTCGCCAGTTCCTGCTGGGTCAGCTGTGGAAAGCGATAGACATTCGCCAGGATGTCGTAGTGCGGCAGCTTGAGGCCCAGTGGCGCGAGGCCCGCCATCATCGCCTTTTCGACCAGCAGATGCACTTTCGCCACCGCGATCCAGTTGCGGTAGCGCGGCATCGTCCAGGGCGCGGGACTTTCCGGATCGGTCGGCACACTCTCACCTTGCGTTTCGTTCAAGATTGAACAATACTGTTCATCCATGAACAAACAGAGGTCTGAACGATGGCATATGAAGCGCTCGCGGTCATCCGCCCTTTTGTCAAGGTCAGCTCCAGGATTGCGCCGCGCCTGACGGGAAATCTGGCCTTCAAGGCGTTCTGCAGGCCGCCTCGGGCGAATGGAACGGATGACACGCAGCGCCGCCTGATGGCGCGCGCCGAAGCGCGGATGGACCACGCGGAGCGAACCCGGGTGCCCTATGAAGGCGGCGAGGTGCTGGCCTACCGCTTCCGCACGCAGGCCGGGCCGAACCGGGGCACGGTGTTGCTGATCCACGGCTGGACGGGCCGTGCGGCCTTCATGTCGGCGTTCGTGGAGCCACTGAACGGCGCGGGTTTCGATGTCGTGGCGGTGGACCTGCCCGGACACGGTCATTCATCCGGGCGCAATCTGCATATCCCGCTGGGGATCAGGGCGCTGCATGCCGTGCATGACGCGCTGGGCCCGTGGCATGGCGTCATCGCCCATTCTTTCGGCGGGGCGCTGGCGACGTCGCTGGTTTCGGGTGCGGTGGCGCATTTCCCTGCCATTGCGACCAAGCGCCTTGTGCTGATCGCCACGCCCCATTCAATGCCGCAGCTTTTCCAGTGGTTTGGTCGCACCGTGGGTCTGTCGCGGCGCGGGCAGCACTGGTTTGACGCCAATGTCCAGCGTCTTGCAGGCCGCGATCTCAGCACCTTCGAGGGCGACGCCCTGCTGCGGCAGGCCAATGTCCCAACGCTCGTTCTCCATGCCCCCGATGACAAGGAGGTCTCCTTCGCGAGCGCCGAAATCCTGTCCGCCGCCGGTGAACATGTTACCCTGACAGCCATGCCCGGTCTTGGCCACCGGCGCATCCTCTATGCCCCCGCAACGGTGGAAGCCGCCCGCGCGTTCATGGCCTCTGCCCCAGGCGACAGGCAGTAAAGAACCGCTAACCACAGGAACGGAAAGCCTTTTCCGATTCAGAAAGGCTGAAGCGAACTTTGTCATGATTGTCACTTCGATTGGACAATGACCATGACAAAGACATCGTTTCTGGCCGTTTTGGCCGTGGGCGCGGCAACGCTGGGAACGGCGTCACTGGCCGAAGCCCGCGAGCGCGTGCCCTACGCCGGTCCTCATCATCCGGGCGAGATCGTCGTGAGCCAGAGCCAGCGCGCACTCTATCTGGTGGTTGGCGACGGCACCGCACTGCGCTACCGCGTGGCGGTCGGCAAGGCGGGCAAGCAATGGTCGGGCCGCACCGCAATCGTCGCCAAGTATCACGAGGTTGCCTGGTCGCCGCCAAGGTCGGTCAAGCGCGACCGCCCCTGGCTCCCCGACGTCATCGAGGCGGGTGATCCCAGCAATCCCATGGGGGCGCGGGTGCTCTCGCTGCCCGGCGAATACGCCATCCACGGCACCAGCGCGTCGATGCGCCGATCCATCGGCACCGCCGCGTCCTATGGCTGCATTCGCATGCTGAACGAGGATATCATCGATCTCTTCGAGCGGGTCCGCGTGGGAACGCCCGTCACGGTTGTGCGATGAAACGGCTTGGCACCAGCACGGGCTGCCCCTGCGGCAAGGCGCGTGCCGTCTTCTTCACTGCCACGGGTCGGAACACCTGCTTCGTCGCCTCGATGACGTGAACACCGGCGAACGGAAGGCCCAATGTGCGGCCGATCCGGTCCCAGCCCTTGGCGGTTTTCAGCAACAGGCGGCGCTTGACCGGCGGCACATAGAGCGCCTCCCCCCAATGCACCGGCGTGAACAGGGCCTGGCGCATCAGGCTCATCAGCTGGTTCCGGCTGAAGGGCTGGCCATGGCCAAAGGGCGTGCCGTCCATGCGTGCCCAGAGGCCAGCCCGGTTTGGCGCGATGACAATAATCCGCCCGCCCGGTGACAGCACCCGCCACATCTCGCTCATCAGATCGGCCGGAGAATGGGCCATCTCCAGTGCATGCGCCACGATGATGCGGTCCACGGAGCCATCCCGCAGTGGCATCTGGTCCGCATCCACCAGGGCGGAGGACGACAGGCCGGAAGAGGGCCAGTTCACCACGCCCTGCCCGGCCGGCATGAAGGCGATGGAGCGGATTGCCTCTTGCCGGAACGGCCCGAGATACGGCGTGGCATAGCCCAGCCCCAGCACGACCATACCCGTGAGATTGTCCCAGCGGGTGCGGATGGCGGTCAGCAGCAGGTCACGGGTGACCTCGCCCAGCGCACCGGCATAGAAACTTCTCAGATCAACGATGTCGATGGACATGCAGGATGGTCACTCGCTACTCTCGCCCCTCACTATAGAACAGCGCCGCGCGGCGCGCATCGGATGCCTGACGAGATGGTTGAAATAAGACAGTTTTTGAGCCGCAGCGACAATTTCTCGGTGCTGGTCCATGATTCGAAGACAGGCGCGACGGCCGCCATCGATGCGCCAGAAGAGGCCGCGATCCTGAAGGCGCTCGATGAAACCGGCTGGAAACTCACCGACATCCTTGTCACCCACGAGCACGCCGACCACGTCGAGGGCATTCCCGGCCTGAAGGCGAAGTTTGGCTGCCGCGTCGTCGCACCCAGAAAATCCACGCAGGTTCCGCTTGTCGACGAGGTCGTGTCCGAGGGCGACCGCGTGACGTTCGGCGGCATCACGGTCGATGTGCTGGACACACCAGGTCATTGCGCAGACCATATCGCCTACTGGTTCAGGAACCAGAAGACCGTTTTTGCCGGTGACACGCTCTTTGCCCTGGGCTGCGGGCGCATCTTCGGCTGCACACCGGAAGAGTTTTACGCGTCCATGCAGAAATTCGCTGATATGCCCGACGAGACTGCGGTCTATTGCGGGCACGAGTACACGCTATCCAACGCCCGTTTCGCGCTGACCGTGGACCCGACCAACCTGGCCTTGCGGACCCGTGCGCTGGAGATCGAAAACAAGCGTGCGCAGGGGCTGGTGACATTGCCCACCACCATCGGGTTGGAAAAGGCGACCAATCCCTATCTGCGCACGGCCGATCCGGCAGTTCAGGCAGCCATCGGCATGGCGGGTGCTGCGCCGGTGGCGGTGTTTGCCGAACTGCGCGAGCGCAAGAACAGGTTCTGAGAATGGCTGCCATGCAGGATATGACAGCGACCGAGGTGGTGCGGCTGCTGGATCTCAAGCCCCATCCCGAAGGCGGGTACTACCGCGAGACCTGGCGGGATGAGCGCGTGGTGGAGGGAGGCCGCGCCGCCTCGACACTGATCTACTATCTCCTCGACACAGGCGATGTCTCGGACTGGCATCGGGTCGATGCCGCCGAGGTGTGGCACTGGTACGGCGGTGCGCCGCTGGTCATCACCGTCAGCCCCAACGGGCACGACGCGGAAGCGCATCATCTGGGGCCTGATCTGCGCGCCCGGCAGAAGCCGCAGTTCGTGGTGCCGCAGGGCTGGTGGCAAACTGCCACGTCCCTGGGGGCCTGGACGCTTGTGGGCTGCACCGTGGCCCCTGCGTTCCAGTTCTCAGGGTTCGAACTGGCTCCTCCCGACTGGCGTCCCACGCCAAGGACGCCGTCGGGGCGATAACGGCGATGGATCTCGAAACCATCCGGGGTTGCGAGGAGCGGCTCGTCAATGTCTGGCCCGCTGTCAGCACGCTGCTGATGGAGGGCTGGGTGGTGCGATTCGCAAACGGCTATTCAGGCCGGGCCAATTCTGCCTCGGCCGTGGTTCCGGGCGCGCGGATATCACCGGATCTGCTCGATACGATCGAAGGTCTGTACCGCGATGCAGGGCTGAAGCCCTCGGTCCGCATCACGCCGCTGGCGGATGCTGCGGTCGAGCCCTTGCTGATGCGGCGCGGCTACCGCATCAAGGACGAATCCCGGATGATGACATTGCCGCTGGACCGCAGTCCTGGCCTCTCGGTCGATCCCCGCGTGCGGATCGAGGGGGTGCCGAGCCATCGCTGGCTGGCGGGCGTCTCCAGCCGTCAGGAGCCATCAAAGCGTTCCGCCGACCACCTTTCCGCAATCGTCGGACAATTGCGCGTTCCCGCCGCTTTCGCCACGCTGGACATCGCGGGCCACCCCGCAGGCTTCGGCCTGTGCGCCATTGACAGGGGATGGGCGGAAATCGGGTCGATCATGGTCGACAGCGCGTTTCGCGGCCAGGGTCTTGGCCGCGTCACGGTGGATGCGCTGCGCGCCTGGGCTGTCTCCCAGGGCGCGGCAAACGCTTTTCTGCAGGTGGACCAGACCAACAGTGTCGCCCGGTCACTCTATGCGCGACGGGGCTTCACGGATCTTTGCGGCTACAAGACCATTGTGAGGGACTAAGGCCGCTGGCAACCGGACGTCTTACAACCGGACGCCGGCATCCTTCACGACCTTGCCCCAGCGGGCGATCTCGGACGTGACATAGGCGCCGAACTCCTTGCCGGTCAGCTTGATGATCTCCGAACCGTTTTTCTCCCAGGAATCCTTGATCTGGGGTGCATCCAGCGCCTTCAGCAGCTCGTTGGTCATCCTGTCAACGATGTCCTGCGGCGTCCCCCTGATCGCCCAGAGAGCGTACCAGGTCGAGACCTCATAGCCATCAAGGCCCGCTTCCTTGGTCGTAGGCACATTCGGGATGGCGGTTGACCTTCTGGACGCAGCAACCGCAAGTGCATTCAAGGTTCCAGCCTGAATCTGGTTGGCCGATGAGCCAAGCCCGTCGAACATCAGGTCGATGTTGCCCGCGACGAGATCCTGCATCGCAGGGCCAACGCCACGGTAGGGTACATGCGTCATTTTGGTGCCCGTGGCGATCTGGAACAACTCGCCCGCCATGTGATGGACCGAGCCATTGCCCGAGGAACCATAGTTGTACTTGTTCGGGTTGGCCTTGGAATCGGCGATGAACTCGGCCAGCGTCTTGAACTTCACCTTCTGCGGGTTCACCGAAATGACCTGCGGCGGGCGGGCGATCAGGCCGATGGGCACAAAGCTCTTCTCGAGGTCGTAATCGAGATTGGGATAGATGGCCGGTGCAATGGTGTGATGCGCCGCACCAACGAAGAAAGTATAGCCATCCGGCGTTGCCTTGGCCGCTGCCGAGGCCCCGACGGTGCCACCCGCGCCGCCGCGGTTGTCGATGATCGTGCGGGTTCCCAGGTGCTGGTCGAGATAGGCGGCGAGAGGGCGCGCGAAAGCATCCGTACCGCCGCCGGCCGGGAACGGGTTGAGCCAGGTGATCTGCCGGGCAGGCCAGCCGCTCTGGGCGACAGCCGACATGGCGAGGACCGATCCGGCGGCGGCGAGGCCGCCCTTGATGGCTGCGCGACGGCTGATAGTGGAAACTGCCTTGTGCATACGTTCCTCCCAGAACGGCTGGACCTGACGGATGGAGCGTTGCGCCCTTCTGCCGTCCTTTATAATACAAAATAATATCTCACGTCCGGACAGCGAAGACAAGAGCAGCGCGATTGTCCTGGCCGACTTTGCATCAGGTGGGGCATGCTCTAGGGAGATCAATCCTCACTGCCGGATTTTCAGCGATGCCCAATCTTCTCTTCGACGCGATACGCTCCAGGACCGGCGCACCGACCAGGACCTTCATCGAGCGCCACGATGGCCGGATCGTCACTTACGGCGCGGTTCTTGATGGATCAGCGCGGATGGCGAATGCCCTGGTGGCGTCCGGTGTCATGCCAGGTGACCGGGTTGCGGTGCAGGTGGAGAAGAGCGCGGAAGCCATTCTGCTCTATCTCGCCTGTGTCCGCGCCGGTGCCGTCTTCCTGCCGCTGAACACGGCCTACACCACGGCCGAGCTTGAGTATTTCATCGGCGATGCCGAGCCGCGGCTGATCGTTTGTGATCCCGCCAGAACAGAGGCGATCAGGGGTATCGCGCGCGGTGCCGCCATTGAGACGCTGGACGCCACGGGAAGCGGCAGCCTGATGGACAAGGCCAGCGTCTGCTCCGCTGATTTTGCCAATGCGGAGCGTGGTCCCGATGATCTGGCCGCCATTCTCTACACATCTGGAACCACAGGCCGTTCGAAGGGTGCCATGCTGTCGCATGCCAATCTCGCGTCCAATGCGATGACCCTGCGGGACGTCTGGCGCTTCACCAGCAACGACGTGCTGCTGCATGCGCTGCCGATCTTTCATACGCATGGGCTGTTCGTCGCGACCAATGTCATCCTGCTGTCGGGCGCCTCGATGCTGTTTCTGCCCAAACTCGATCCCGATGCAGTGTTTCGCCTGATGCCCAGGGCGACAAGCATGATGGGTGTCCCCACGTTCTATGTGCGGCTGCTGCAGGACGCGCGCCTGACGCGCCAGGCTATGCTGCACATTCGCCTGTTCATCTCGGGCTCTGCACCCTTGCTGGCCGACACGCACCGCGACTGGAGCGCCCGCACGGGTCATGCCATTCTCGAGCGCTATGGCATGACCGAAACGAACATGAACACATCCAACCCCTACGAGGGTGACCGCGTGCCTGGCACCGTCGGCCTTCCGCTGCCGGATGTCGCCCTGCGCGTGGTCGAGCCGGAAACCGGCAGGGCCCTGGAAACCGACGAGATCGGCATGATCGAGGTCTAGGGCCCAATCGTGTTCAAAGGCTTCTGGCGCAACCCGGACAAGACGCAGGTGGTTTTTCGCCCTGACGGCTTCTTCATCACCGGCGATCTGGGCAAGATCGATGCACGGGGCTACGTCCACATCGTCGGGCGCGGCAAGGACCTGATTATTACCGGCGGTTACAACGTCTATCCCAAGGAGGTCGAAACGGAAATCGATGCCTTGCCCGGCGTGGTGGAAAGCGCCGTGATCGGCCTGCCGCACCGGGACTTCGGCGAAGGCGTCACCGCCATCGTTGTGCGCAAACCGGGGGCTTCGCTCGACGCGGCGAGCATCCTGAAAACGCTGGAAATCCGGCTTGCCCGGTTCAAGCTGCCCAAGCAGGTGATCGTGGTCGACGACCTGCCCCGCAACGCCATGGGCAAAGTGCAGAAGAACGTGCTGCGCGAGACCTACAAGGCGCTCTACGCCTGAACACCTTGCCAGTGCATGCGCCGGTCAGCCATCGCGCTGTTTCAGGCCTTCGGCCACCAGCCGGTTCGTCGCGGTTTCGATGGCGTCCTTGAGGCGCTCGAAGAACTCTTCCTTCGGTAGTCCCGGAGGAATCGGCGGGAGAAATTCCATCACGATGGTGCCGGGATACTTGAGAAAGGTCCGCCGCGGCCAGAAAACGCCGGCGTTGATGGCGACCGGTACAACCGGCGTGTTCAGCGCCTCGTACATGTGGGCCACGCCGAATTTGTAGCTGGGTTCAGCACCGACCGGCCGCCGGGTCCCTTCGGGGAAGATCAGCAATTGCCCACCCTCGGCAATGGCCAGCGCCGCCGCCTTGTTCATCGCCGCTATGGCATCGATCCGCTTGCCGCGGTTGATTGGCACCTGTCCGGTCCGCATGAGATAGAGCCCGAAAAGCGGCACCCACATCAACTCGCGTTTCAGAATATAGCGGGGTGCCGGAAAGGACGCGGCCAGCGCCATCGTTTCCCACGCCGACTGATGCTTTGCCGCCACCATGCAGCCGCCGGCGGGAATGTTCTCACGCCCCCGAAACTCCATCTTCACACCGCAGATCACGGAGTGCAGCCAGAGATTGCACCAGCACCAGGGGTGCAGAAGCCACAGGAAGATCAGCCTGCGCGGCAGCAGCAGCATCGGCAGCGCGAGCACGAACCACAGGATGTTGTTGATGACGAAGACGATGTTGAAGATCAGGGATCTCAGAACGAGCATGGGCCTGCCGCATGTTGCGGGAGCCCGTCGCTCAGAGCGAGGCCGGCCGCCGGTGGGTGTCAGCGGTGATCTCGTCCGACCGGGCCGGTGTCGTCAAGCGGGCACGCGCGTAAGCCACCACGAACTTTGCATATTCCTGTCCCAGAATGCGCAGAAGCGGTGGATCACGCCAGATTTGCATCCCGTGCAGGCGTTCCGTCACCACCGGTGCCGCAATGAACTCGGTTTCCGGCATGTGCCGCCGCAGTTCGAGGAGCGCGCGGGGCATATGATAGCTGGATGTCACGACCACCAGCGAGCGATATCCCTTGCCCAGCGCCCAGCGTCGGGTCTCCAGCGCATTGCCGACCGTATTGCGCGCCTGATGATCGAGATCGACACAGCAGGTCAGCCAGCTCTTCAGCCGGGGAGCTTTCTGCACGAGCTGATCGACGGAGACCTGCGTGCTGACTCCACTGATCAGAAGCCTCTCGCCACGTCCCTGCGCCAGCCAGCCGACGGCATCGGGGATGCGGTCGACGCCGCCCGTCAAGGCCACGATGGCATCGCCCCTGGGCAGCGATCGTGGCTCCAGACGGTCCAGTGATGACACGAAACCGACAAACCCGCAGATACCGGCAAGGGAGCCAAGCGCCAGCAGGATCACGCCTGCGCGAACCCACCGGCCAATCTGGCGGGGGTCGGGGCCGTCATGCCGGGCAGTCAATCGCCCTGATACAAGACCTGCATCCATCGCAGAGGTATGTCCCTTCAAATCGGGCCATAGCATGGCGACGTCGCGGCGATGGATCAGTCAAGGCCTCTCAGGTTGCGGTAAACCGTGATCCGCGAGACGATGGCTGTCGTGATCGCCACGATGAAGGCAATGACCACCACTGCAAGATAACCACGCAATCCTAAAGCAAAGGTTCCAAAAAGCGCCTCCAGCTGGTCGCCACCTGGCGTGGCATTCCAGCGCGCTGCGGTGAAACCCGCGAACCAGAACGTCAGCATCGCTGCCGCCCCGCCGATGGCCCCGCCACGCAGGCCGAGCCGGAGAAAATGCTTCTGGAATTCCCGCGCGATGAAGTCATCGGATGCACCGACAAGGTTGAGCACCTCGATGATATCGCGGTTGCCCGCCATCGCGCCGCGCGTGGCGAAGGCGATCGCCAGCGCTGTCGCGATCAGCACCAGAACCATGATCAGCACGCCGACGACGACCATGGCGCTGGCCATGGCCCCCAGCCGCTGCAGCCACATCCTGTGGTCATCCAGCGTGGCAGATGGTGTCTGTTCCGCCAGCTGTCGCCTGAGAGCGGCAAAGTCCGGCCTGCCGCTGACCTTGAGCTCGATCAGGCGTGGCACGGGCAATTCCGCGATATCGAGCCCGGCACCAAGCCATGGCTCCAGCAAGCGCTCTGATTCCCGTTTGTCATAGACCTTCACGTCGCCCACGCCCGGTGTGGCGCGGGCAAGGACCTCGGCACGCGTCACATCCTGGTCGATGTTGCGCCCCTGCCGTGGCCGCACCTGAATCGTGGCCTCGCGGGAAATGTCGGCGCGCCAACTGGTCGAGGCGGACGCCACAAGCTCGACGGTTCCAGCCGTCATGGAGGCCAGGAACGTCATGATGGCGACAACAATCACCAGCGCCTTGCCAGCAATGCTTCCCGCCGCCAGCAGGGAGGTTTCCCGCCGGGCTGGCTGGCCATCCGGCCGTGGCGGCAGGGTCTGGGAGGTCAGATCCGCCATCCCGTTATTCTTCGATCCGCATGCGGCCTTCGGTCAGCACCAGCCGTCTCTCCGGGATCTGGTCCATCAGGGCCCAGTCATGGGTGGCCATGACGATGGCCGTGCCCAGCTTGTTGAGCTCGATGAACAGCCGGACCAGCCGCTTGGCCAGAACGGGATCGACGTTGCCCGTCGGCTCATCCGCCAGCAAAAGCTCCGGCCGCACGATCAGTGCGCGGGCGATCGCCGTGCGCTGCTTCTCGCCACCCGACAGGATGCTGGGCGGCACATACATCCGTTCGCCCAGCCCCACCCAGCGCAAAAGTTCGATCACCTCCGAGCGGTAGCTGTCCTCGCTCTTGCCCTGCACTCTGAGCGGCAGGGCGACATTCTCGTAGGTGGTCAGATGGTCGAGCAGGCGGAAATCCTGCAGCACGACGCCCACCTTGCGGCGCAGCGCGGTGACCTTGTCCTTGTTCATCCGTCCGACATCCTCGCCGAAGAGATGCACAAGACCCCTGGTCGGTTTCAGATTGGCCAGCATCATCCTGAGCAGCGTGGTCTTGCCGGAGCCGGATGGACCCGACAGGAACTGGAACGACTTCGGCTTGATGTCGAACGACAGGTCCCTGAGAATCTCCGCGCCCAGCCCGTATCGCAAACCGACATTTTCGAAACGGACCAGCATCGCTTTGAATCAGAGCCTTTTCTGTGGCGAACCCGCCAAAACATCGAATCAGGATGGCACAGGATGAGCGCCTTTAACGGGGGATTAACCATATTCGGAGGACGAAGCACAGGTAGGATGACGATGATCGACCGGCAGATGCTTTCAGCCTCCCGATCAACGCTGTACGACAGTTGGTTTTTGACAGGGTGACCGATGGATATCGTCTGCCCGGATTGCGCGGCAGTTTACGAAATCGAGGACGCGTCCGTGACAGAGTCGGGGCGCAAGGTGCGCTGTGCTGCCTGCAGCACAGTCTGGCGGGTTTTCCCGCCAGGCTACGATCCCGCCACCGGCGAAAAATTGCCAGATGTTCCGGCGGTTGCCGAAGCCCCGACATTGCGCGAGTCCACGGATGAAGCCGTTGCCTCTCCGGCATTGACGGAACAGCCGGAGATTGCGGCGGACTCGGATGCTGCGGACGCTCGCCGGACTGCGGCAGCTGTCGCGGCAGATGACCCGGCACCCCCGACCCCTTCCCCGCGCCGTGCAAAATGGAGCCGGTACACGCCATCCGTCGGCCAGGGTATTTCCATCAAAGGCAAGCTCCTGGGCTGGCCCGCCGGAGCGATGGCTGCTGCCATCCTGATCACGATTGCAGGGCTGCACCAGCGTCAGCGCGTGGTGAAATACCTGCCGCAGACGGCTGGGCTCTACGCCGCCATCGGCCTGCCCGTGAACCTGCGTGGCATCACGATCAACAATGTTGCCAGCCGCATGATCGATGACAATGGTGTCACGGTCCTGATCATTGATGGAGACCTCATCAATACCACCGACCAGAGTGTCCGGCTACCACGGCTGCGGTTCGCCGTGCTCGGCAAGGACCGGCAGGAGATCTATGCATGGTCAGCGCAAACCGACCAGACCAGCCTCAAGCCCGGTGAGAAGATCAATTTCCGGCGCAGGCTGGCTGCTCCCCCGGCGGATGGTCAGGATGTCAGCGTGCGCTTCATCACCGCTTCTGATATCACAGCCGGGTTCAAGTAGAGGTTTCCTGCCATGTCCGGACCATCCAGCCGCACCATCCGTGTTCTCTTTGATGAAGCCCGTATCGCGCGTCGAATCGACGAACTCGCTGGCGCGATCAAGGCCAGCGAACCGCATGATCTGCTCGTTGTTGCTGTTTTGAAGGGCAGCTTCATGTTTGCCGCCGATCTGATCCGCGCCATGCACCGCATCGGCATGGCACCGCAGGTCGAGTTCATCCATCTGTCCAGCTACAAGACCGGCACGGTTTCCACCGGCAAGGTCGATATCCTGCGCGACATCGACAGCACCGTGGAAGGCCGTGACGTGATTCTGGTCGATGACATTCTCGAGTCGGGCCGGACTCTCGCCTTCGCCAAGGATCTGATCATGGCACGCGGCGCCAAATCAGCCGATATCTGCGTGCTGCTGGAAAAGCCGGGGAAGCGCGCCGTCAGCATCAATGCCGAGCACGTGGGGTTTGTCTGTCCCGATCTCTTCGTCGTTGGTTACGGCATGGACGTGGCCCATGCCTATCGTCAGCTGCCGTATGTGGGCGTTGTCGAGCATCTGGCGGATGACAAGCAACTCGAGATGATCTGAGGAATACCAATGGCGCGAATCCTGATTGCGGAAGATGACGAGCCGGTGCGCGGCTTCGTGAAGCGGGCGCTGGAGATGGACGGACATCAGGTCACCGCCGAAGCCGATGGGGCGGCGGCACTTGACCGCCTGAACGAGGAGCGCGGCGCATTCGACATGATCCTGTCGGACATCCGCATGCCCCTGATGGACGGTATCGCCCTTGCCCTGACGGCGGGCCGGGACTTTCCCGATCTGCCGATCCTGCTGATGACCGGCTTTGCCGATCAGCGCGAGCGCGCCCACGACCTTGATGCGATCATCGAGGATGTGGTGACAAAGCCTTTCTCGCTCGCCGAAATCCGCGCTGCCGTGGACAAGGTTCTGGCTGGCGGCAAACGCGGGGCGTCTGCCCGGACATAGCCCAGCCAGCCGCTACAGACCGCAGATCAAGGCCACTACACTGTCGCGCCTTGCCGCTGCGACGCTGCCAGCGGCTTTCGCTTGATCGGACCTTGCCAGCGTGATGCTGTTTTTCTGCAGGAAAGCGCCAATTTCGTCGGCTGTCGCGAAACGATAGCGCGCGGCAGGTACCACGCCGGCCACCTGCCGACGCGCTCCGGGGTCGTCCACCACGATGCCTGCAAGCGCGCCCGATCCGTCGAAAAGCGCAGCGCCCGCACTGCCCGGCTGAAGCGGAGCCGCGATCCGGTTGGTGCCGACAGCGATGGCTTCCGCGAAGATGCCACCAGGTGCCGCGCCGCTCCAGGCCTGCCCGACCATCGTCAATGCCGAATCGGCCCGCACGGCACCGCCCATGGACAGTACCGCACCGGCTCGCGCCAGGCCGTCCGTCTTCAGCAGGGACAGTCCCAGGGTGCCATCCGATGCCACGACGCGGGCCACCAGCTTGCGTGGTCCGGCCGTTATCATCCTGCAATCCTTCACGCCTGCTTCCGATGTCAGGACATGGCCACCATCAAGAACAAGACCCGACGCGAGCCGCTCGCGGGGTGTCGCGGGCGCTTGCACAAGCGGGACCGCTGGCACCGGCGGCGGACGCTGCGCTGTTGAGGGGGCGATTGCTGCCGGAAACGGCTCGAAACTGTTGGCGACCGAGATCACCAGCCGGTCCATGTCGGAGGCCATCGTCTTGTCGTAGCCCACCGCGAAGCCGCGAATAACGCCGTCGCCGCCAAGTGTCATGCGGCGGTAGAACTTGCCTGTCGGTGTTTCCCCCGCCACCACGAAAAAATCCGGGCGGAGCAGCTTGTAAGTGACCTTGCGGGCGGGGTTGCTCGAGACAATGGCCTTGTCATACTGCTGCTGCAGCGTTTCGCCGCCAACGGCCAGCGTCGAGGTGTCGAGCGTGGCCTTGCCATCAGTGGATTGCCAGCGGCTGCCACCGGTCGCATTGGGCTCCCGTTTTGTAAAGATGCTTTGCGGAATGCCGATCTTCACGCCCGAGCGCTGATCGTCCAGCACGGCGAATTTCAGGGCGGTACGGGCCGTCCGCGCCTTGGTTGCGAGCAACTGGCGTGCCGGGGGCGTCAGGATGCCATCGACAGCAAGTGCATTCTCGCGCTGGAAATTCTGGATGCCATTGAAAGTCAGCGTGCCGAATGTGCCAAGAGCCGCTCCGTTGAACGTGGTCGCGAACCCCAGATCCTGCTGGATGGCCTTGCGCTCGGCTTCCGGCAAGGCCTCGAACACCTGCTGCGCCGCGACGAGCCGGGGATCGGGCGGTGGCACAGGGCGCGCCTGTCCGGGCGCTGCGGGCAGCGGCGTCTGCGCCATCACAGGAAGCGCCAGCACCGTCAGAAGAAGGGCGGCTGTCAGGACATGTGGTCTGGATCTCATTGCATTTGCCCTCAATCCGCTGTCGGCAACCGGCGCATGGTGAACTCGATCGTGTCGCCCTCGAGCACACGCCAGCTCTCCACCTCAGTCATGTAAGCCGCTTTTGGAAAGCGGGAGAACAATTCGCGGGCTTTTTCCCGTGCTGCCTCGCGGGGCAGGGTGAAGGTCTCGCGCCGCCATTGGCTTTCATTTGTTGCCCGCGCAAGCCCTTGCCGTGCCCGCATCGCAAGATCACGTGGGAAGCGCTCGACCCGGGTTGTCATGGGGAAACTCCACGCCACACGGACCCGAACGTGCTACCCCTGCGGCAAGGAGTCAATCCGCCGTTGTCTGCATCGCCTGCCGGAGCATGGCTGCGTGACGCGGCGGATCGTCGGGAAGGCCTTCCGCCAGCCAGAGATCACCCGCCATCTTCAGGATTCGTCCCATGCGGGGCCCGGGCGCGATTCCCAGCGCGGCGACATCGGCGCTGGAGAACGGATTAACCGGCGGATCACTCAACACAGTTGCCGCTGTCCGCAGACAGGCCAGAAGTGTTTTCGTGGAAAGCCGGGATCTGGCGGCATCAAGCATCAGCGCATCTTGAAAGGCATCGGGGCCAGCGCGAAACACAAGCGAACGGATTGCGCTGGAATCCTGCAGAACCTGACACGCCTCGCGGGAAAACGCGTTGGCCGCAGTGATCCGTGCCTGATCGTGGTTGGACAGCTTGAGCGCGTCCTGCAGGTCCACAGCAGCACCTGCGAGCGCGGACAAACGCAGGATGGCATCCGGCGGTCGCTTCAGCCGTGTCTCGAGATGGGCGAAGTGCTGAAGCGCACCGATATCCCATTCCACCCCCGGCAGGATCACGGTGCTGAAGCCGAGCATATCCATCCGTCGCAGGACATCGACCGCGCCTTTCGCCGCCAGCAGCTTCAGCAATTCCTGGCGGATACGCTCGCGCGACAGGCGGGTCATGCCCGCCTTCAGGTGACCGCAGGCCATCAGGCTCGTCTCGTCGAGATCACCGGCGCCATGACTGGCGTGAAAGCGGAAAAACCGCAGGATGCGCAGGTAATCCTCCGCGATGCGCGTTTCGGCATCCCCCATGAAGCGCACCAGTCCTGCCTGCGCATCGGCGAGGCCTGTCGCGTAGTCATGCACGGTTCCATCCGGTGCCAGCGACAGCGCGTTGATCGTGAAATCCCGCCGGAAAGCATCCTCCGCGAAGTCGCGGGTGAAGGCTACGACGGCGCGGCGACCGTCGGTCTCGACATCACGGCGCAGCGTCGTCACTTCGTAGGGCGTTCGGTTGATGATGATGGTCACCGTGCCGTGGGCGAGCCCTGTCGGAACCACCTTCCAGCCCTCGCGGCGGGCAATGGCCATGACATCCTCGGGCAAGAGGGTGGTCGCCACGTCGATGTCGCCTGCGGGATGGCGCATCAGCGCATCGCGCACCGCGCCACCAACGATTCGCGCTTCCTCACCTGCACAATTCAGCGCCGCCAGCAGCCGCGCGACATCGGGGCGCTGCAAAAGCGCTTTTGTCGACCGGTTATTGCGGCTTGAACTGGCCGGGAACAAAGGTGCCGTCCTTCTCCACATGGCTGGGCACGAAGGTGCCCTGCTCCAGTCTGCGCTGCGTTCCCAGGACCACAAAGCCGATGATGCACAATCCAAGTGCCGCGATCGTCAGCCACGACAGCGCCTTGCGCGACCACACCTCGGGATGCAGCGGATTCTGCCCCTCCAGAAGCAGATAGAGCGAAAATGCCACAAAGGGCATCGCGAACAAGAGCAAACCCTCAAGAATGGCGCGCAGCATACAACCTCAACCAGAGCATGCGGATGATTCCCGCGGTCACACCCCAGATATAGTGATCTCCGTGCGGCATCGCAAAGTAGCGCCGCATTTGCCCTTTCCATTCTCTTTCGTGGGTCTGGTGATTGGCCGGGTCCATCAGGAAGGAAAACGGTGTCTCGAACACCCGTTCGACCTCACAATGGTTCAGTGACAGCGGTGCATCGGCATCCATCAGGGCCACGACGGGCGTGATGCGGAATCCGGTGGTTGAAAAATACGGGCCAAGATAGCCGAGCGGTGTCACATGCTGGCGGGACAGGCCGATTTCCTCCTCGGCCTCGCGCAGGGCTGCGCCCAGCGGGCCGTCATCATCCGGATCGATCTTGCCGCCAGGAAAGGCGATCTGGCCGGAATGCTGGCGCAGGGTTGAGGCACGCTGCGTCAGCAGCATTGTGACGCCCTCGGGTCGCGCCAGCAGCGGAATCAGCACCGCGGCAGGGCGCGCCTGCGACAGGATCTCCGGGGTCGGATTCATGCCCGCGATGCCCGAATCACTGTGCGCGGCATCCTCGGGCGCCTGGATCGCGTCGCCATAGAGCCGTTCGCGGGCGAGGTCCGCGACCATGCCAGGCGTGAAGAGACCTGCTCCGTCGGGCTTCACGCGTCGTCTCCAAGCTCGCTGGCCGGTGCCATGGGGAAGAATGCTCCGGCCGATGCCACGCCGAGCATCCTCGTGCCATCGATGTCGCGTGTCTGAGCCCGCTCAACCAGATCGAGATACACTGATCGCGACGCCTTGGCCCAAAGGCCGCCACGCACAAGCACATAGGGTTTCAGCCCGCCTGTCACTTCACGCTCGAAACGCACGGGATGATCGGACGAGGCGGTGACGTCGTCCTCGACATTGGTGCGGAAAGTCAGCACTGGCCCGGCCCTTGCATCGCTTTGTGTGACATCAACCGCGATGAAAGGTGCATCATCGACCTGGATTCCCACCATCTCGACCGGCGTGACAAGCACGTACCGTTCCGGATCCCTGCGCAGGATGGAGGCAAAAAGCTTCACCATCGCTGGCCGTCCGATCGGTGTGCGCTGGTAAAACCAGGTGCCATCGGCTGCGATGCGCATGTCGATCTCGCCGCAATACGGGGGATTCCAAAGGTGAACGGGCGGCGGACCTTTGCCGCGCGCTCTGGCGGCCACATCCGCGATGGAATTCAGATCAGCCATGACATTGCCTATGCCGCATCCGCCGCCACACATCGATCACATTAAATTGGGTTGTGGTCCATGAATTTGCCATACCGTATCTATCCATAGGTTCGTGTGGACTGCTTTGCTGACTTTGATTGTCTTGGCCGCAAAATGCTTCACACTGGTGTTTCGCTGAGTCACCCTAGTCTGACCCCATTCCGAGATTTCAGGAGAGTCCCTTGAGCGCAGCCGAAAAGCATCCCGAGGATCTGGCCGCGCTGGTCGAAAAGACGGCGGAAGCCGCTTCGGCGTCCCTTGCCCGCGCCAAGACCGCCATCGGAGCAGTGATCTTCGGTCAGGAAACCGTGGTCGAGCAGGTTCTTGTCACCATCATTTCCGGTGGTCACGGTCTTCTGGTCGGCGTTCCCGGTCTGGCCAAGACCAAGCTGGTGGAAACGCTGGGGATCGTCCTGGGGCTTGATGCCCGCCGCGTCCAGTTCACGCCGGATCTGATGCCGTCCGACATCATTGGCACGGAAATTCTCGATGAGGGGGCCAGCGGCAAGCGCGCCTTCCGTTTCGTCAAGGGGCCGGTCTTTGCACAGCTTCTCATGGCAGATGAAATCAACCGCGCCAGCCCGCGTACCCAGTCCGCCCTGCTGCAGGCCATGCAGGAGTATCATGTCACGGTGGCCGGCGAGCGGCACGACCTGCCCAAACCCTTCCATGTGCTGGCGACCCAAAACCCGATCGAGCAGGAAGGTACTTATCCCCTGCCGGAGGCTCAGCTCGACCGCTTTCTGATGCAGATCGACGTAAACTATCCTGATCGCGACGCCGAGCGGAAAATGCTTCTTGGCACCACCGGCGCGGATGAGGTGAAGGCGAAGAACACGCTGCAGGCCGAGGATCTGCTGACGGCGCAGCGGCTTGTGCGCCGCCTGCCGGTGGGTGACAAGGTGGTGGATGCCATCCTCGACATCGTACGCTCGGCGCGCCCTGGCGAAAAGGGCATCGGCGAGAAGCTCTCGTGGGGACCAGGGCCGCGTGCCTCGCAGTCGCTGATGCTGGCGACGCGCGCCCGTGCGCTGATCGACGGGCGACTGGCCCCGTCTGTCGACGATGTGGCCGCACTTGCCGAGCCCATCCTCAAGCACCGTATGGCGCTGACTTTCGCGGCCCGAGCCGATGGAGAGACGATCCAGGGCGTGATTTCCCGCCTTGTCGAGCGGCTGGGATAAGCCACAGGTGTTCGCAACACGCACCACGCAGTCGCCGCAACGGCTGAGCGACCACGCCGCGCACCGCATGGCGGAAGGTCTTGCTGCGGCCATGCCACGGCTTTCGGCAGATGCGCGCCGGGCTTCGGCCAGCGTGGCTGCCGGTGTGCATGGCAGACGCAGGGCCGGACAGGGCGAGACCTTCTGGCAATTCCGGCCTTTCGTGAACGGCGAGGCTGCCGCCAGGGTGGACTGGCGGCGCTCGGCCCGCGACGACAAGCTTTACGTCCGCGAACGCGAATGGGAAGCCGCGCAATCCGTCTGGCTTTTCACGGATCGCTCGCCCTCGATGGATTATCGGTCCTCGCTCGCACCCATTGCCAAGAGCGAGCGCGGCATCGTTCTGGGACTCGCTGCCGCTGACATGCTGGTGCGTGGTGGCGAGCGCGTTGGCCTGATGGGGGCTTCGCCCGCCATTGCGTCGCGCCGCATCATCGAACGGCTGGGCGAGGCGATGGTGGTCAGCCGCAGCTTCGGGCTGGCCTTTCCCGACGCACCCCTGGCCGCCCGCAGCGAGGCCCTGATCATCAGCGATTTCATCGCTCCCCTGCCTGAGCTGGAGATGAAGCTCAAGGGCATCGCCGCGCGCGGGGCGCGGGGCCATCTGGTGATCGTCAGTGACCCGGCGGAGGAGGTTTTTCCCTGGACCGGGCAGACCGAGTTCATCGATCCAGAGGATGGTTTCAGGCTGCGCATCGGCGAAGCCGGTGAAATGGCCGCGACCTACAAGGAACGGCTTGCAGGGCACCGCGACGGATTGCGGCGCATCGCTGGCCGGCTGGGCTGGAGCGTTACGGCACATCGCACGGACAAGCCTGCGAGCGAGACGCTGCTGCGCTTCGCCATGCTGCTTTCAAGTGGCGGCCCCGCCGCGGGAGGGGCATGAGCATGTTCGGTCTGCCGCTCGCTTTCACCATTCCGGTCGTGCTGACCGCACTTGCCGCACTTCCGGTGCTCTACTGGCTCCTCCGGCTGACACCGCCACCGCCCAATCAGGCCGTATTGCCAACGCTGGCCATCGTCCGTGACATGGAACGCAAGCAGGAGACTCCCGCACACACGCCATGGTGGCTGCTGCTGCTGCGGCTGCTGATCGCCGGCCTGATCATTCTCGCCATGGCCGGTCCCCTGTGGAACCCGGATGTCGATGCCCGCGCCGGACGTGGACCCCTGCTGGTGGTGATGGACAACAGCTGGTCCGCAGCACCCGACTGGCAGGGCCGGGTCGAGCGTGCCCAGGCGCTGATTGAAACGGCAGGCGGTGCCGGCCGCCCGATTGCCCTGCGTGCCACATCGGAGGAGCCGGTTGACGTGGTGCCTGGCGCATCGACGCGTGTGCTCGATCAGCTGCGCAGCCTTGCGCCCGTCCCCCATTCCGTCGATCGCAAGCGCCATGAGGCGTCGCTTCTGGCCTTTCTGGAGCGCTACAGCGATGCAACGATCATCTGGCTGACCGACCGTGTTTCTGTGCTTCCCGATCGCGATGCACTCGCGGCGCTTGCGGCAAAGGCAGGGGATCGCCTCACGGTCCTGGCCCCTGACAGCGCTTCCGTTCTGGCGCTTGCGGGCCCCAGCAATACGCCCGAGGCGATGACCATCCGCGTGTTGCGGGCCTCAGATGGGGCATCGGCAGCCGGAGCCTTGCGTGCCACTGATTCCCGCGGGCGCCCGGTCGCGGAAGCGCGCTTCCTGTTTCCGTCGGGCGCGCGCGAGGTGACGGCCCGCTTCGAGGCACCGCTCGAGATCCGCAATGACTTCGCCCGTATCGACATGATCGAGCAGGCCTCTTCGGGGGCGGTGCAATTGCTCGATGGCCGCAACAAGCGCCGCCGCGTCGGCGTGATCAGCGGCGAAAGCGCGGACACCGCACAGCCGCTGCTGTCGCCCTCCTACTTCGTGACGCGGGCGCTTGGGCCCTTTGCCGATGTTCGGGAAGCACCGCGCGGCACGCCTGATCCCTACGGACGGCTGATCGAGGATGGTGTGGCGGTCCTTGTGCTCACCGATGTCGGCACCGTGACGGGTGCAACGCTCGCAAGGCTGACCACATTCGTGGAAAACGGTGGCGTGCTGATCCGCTTCGCCAGCCGCCGTGTCGCCGCACCCGCCGATGCACTGATGCCTGTGCGCCTGCGCCGCAACGAACGCGTCATGGGCGGGGCGCTGTCCTGGGACACACCAAAGAAGCTGGCATCGTTCTCCACGGCAAGCCCGTTCGACGGCATGCGGGTGCCGGGCGATGTCACGGTCTCGCAGCAGATTCTGGCGGAGCCCGACGCCACCTTGCCGGAAAAGACCTGGGCCGCGCTGGAAGACGGCACCCCTCTCATCACCGGCGAAAAACGCGGCAAGGGCGTGGTGGCACTGTTCCATGTCACCGCGGACAGCGGGTGGTCCTCGCTGCCGCTGTCGCTGGCCTTTGTCGAAACATTGCGGCGGCTGACGGGCCTTTCGGCAGTCAGCGGCGACGCGCAGGATGTGGGTTCGGCAGCGGATACATCGCAGCGTGATCAGGCCCTGCTGGCGCCGCTGCGAAATCTGGATGCCTTCGGCGTGTTGCGCGCGCCTTCTGCGACAGCGGAGCCTGTCCGGCGCAATTTCCAGGAGGCCGCCACCCACAAACATCCGCCTGGCTTCTATGGGGCTCAGGAATCTCCGCTGGCGGTCAATGCGCTGACGCCCAATGCCGAGCTTCAGCCGCTTGACCTGACCGGCATGACGGTGAGGCCCCTGCTCGCCCGCCAGGCGCTTGATCTCCGGCCACACATGATCACGCTGGCGCTGCTGCTGTTCCTTGCCGATGCGCTGGCCTCGCTGTGGCTGTCGGGTGCGCTGGTGCGGCTGAGAGCACGGGCTGCAACGGCCGCCGTTATGCTGGCGGTCTCGGTCCTGATGCTTGGAGCAACCTCTATACCCGGTCTGGCGCAGCAGGTGCCCTCCACGGCACCACGCGCCGACCGCATCCCTTCGTTCCGGGCCGATGACATCGAGGCGGCGCTCACCACGCGGCTGGCGTATGTCATCACCGGCGACCGGGAGATCGACGAGATCAGCCGTCAGGGCCTTCAGGGTCTCACGCGGGCGCTCGCCACCCGTACCGCGCTCGATCCCGGCGAACCGATCGGCCTTGATATTGGCCGCGACGAGCTGGTGTTCTATCCGCTGCTCTACTGGCCGATGGTGGCGAGCCGCCCGGCGCCATCAGAAGCAGCGATCCGCAAGATCGATGCCTTCATGAAGGGTGGCGGCACCATCATCTTCGACACACGCGATGCGCTGAGCAACCGCGGCGGCAATACCGTCACGCCCGAAACCCAGTACATGCGCCGCATCCTGTCGAACATCGACGTGCCGGATCTGGAGCCGATCCCCAAGGATCACGTGATCACCAAGACGTTCTACATCCTCGAGAATTTCCTGGGCCGGTACGCCACGGGACGCACCTGGATCGAGGTGCTGCAGCGCAATCAGGAGCAGGACCGCACGCGCCCGGCGCAGGCCGGCGACCGGGTCTCGCCCATCATCATCACCGGCAATGACCTGGCTGCCGCCTGGGCCATCGACCGGCTGGGCCAGCCCCGCTTCCCGCTGGTTCCGGGCGATGCGCGCCAGCGGGAGTTTGCACTGCGCGGTGGCGTCAACATCGTGATGTATGCGCTGACCGGCAACTACAAGGCTGATCAGGTGCATGTGCCTGCGCTGCTCGAGCGGCTGGGGCAATAGGATGGACCGTTTCAGCCTCACGTTTACGCCTTTCCTGCCCTGGCCCGTCATCGGCGTGCTTGCGGTTGCGGTCCTGCTTGTCGCAGGCCTTGCCCTGTTTGCCCGCCAGCGCGGCGGCTGGTTGCGGCTGGCGGCACTTGGCCTGCTCGTGCTCGCCCTGACCAATCCCGCCTTCGTCACGCTGGAGCGTGACAAGCTGAACGATGTTGTCGCCGTGGTGGTGGACCGCAGCGGCAGCCAGCGCCTTGGCGACCGCGCGGCGCAGACCGACCGCGCCCGCGACGAGGTGATGCGCCAGCTCAACGCCCGGCCGGGCACCGACATCCGCGTGATCGAAGTGGATGAGCGCGACACGGACGTGGATGGAACCCGCCTGTTCGAAAGCCTGCAGGCAGGCCTTGGCGATGTGCCGCCCGAGCGCATGGCCGGCGTTGTCGCCATCACCGATGGCCGCGTGCATGATGTGCCCGCATCCGCCCGCGCGCTGGGCTTCCAGGCTCCTTTTCATGCGCTGATCACGGGACGCGAGGGCGAGCGCGACCGGCGGCTGGAGGTCGTGCAGGGCCCGCGCTTCGGCATCGTTGGCAAGGACGTGCAGGTGGTGGTGCGCATCGTCGATTCAGGCGTGTCCGGCTCCGCACCGGCCAATGTGATCGTCCGCAGAGGCGGGCAGGTCATTGCGCGGCGCACCGGCACCCCCGGACAGATCATCCGCATGCCGGTACGGATCGAGAATGCGGGTCAGAACCTGATCGAGATCGAGGCAGAATCGATCCCCGATGAACTGACGCTGCTGAACAACGTCGCCGTTCTGCCGATCGAAGGCGTGCGCGACAAGCTCAAGGTGTTGCTGGTATCAGGCGAACCGCATGCGGGCGAGCGCACCTGGCGCAATCTCCTGAAGGCGGACGGCAACGTCGAGCTTGTGCATTTCACCATTCTCCGTCCCCCGGAGAAGCAGGATGGCACGCCGATCAACGAACTGGCGCTCATTGCCTTCCCGACGCGTGAGCTTTTCGTGCAGAAGATCGCGGAGTTCGACCTGATCATCCTGGATCGCTACGCCAATCAGAGCATCCTGCCGCCCAGCTATTTCGAGAATATCGTCAAGTATGTCCGCGATGGTGGCGCGGTGCTGCTGGCCGCCGGTGGCGAATTCGCGGGTCCGGGTAGCCTCGCCAGCACGCCGCTGATGCAGATTCTTCCCGCACGGCCGCAGGGCAATGCCATCGAGCGGCCGTACCTGCCGCGCATCTCGGCCATCGGCGAGCGTCACCCCGTGACCCGCGCCCTGCCCGGATGGGACAAGGACAATCCGCAATGGTCACCGTGGTTCAGGCTGGTCAGCGCGCAGGCCACCATCGGCGCTTCCGTGATGACCGGGCCCGATGACCTGCCGCTGCTCGTCCTCAACCGCGTGCAGAAAGGCCGTGTGGCGCAGCTTCTGTCCGATCACGCCTGGCTCTGGGCGCGCGGGCTGGGCGAGGGTGGGCCATACATCGACCTGCTGCGCCGCCTTTCGCACTGGCTGATGAAGGAGCCGGAACTGGACGAGGAAGCGTTGCGCATGACAGCGCGCGGCAATGTGCTGACGATCGAGCGGCAAACGCTGGCGGAGACCACTGGAGACATGCGCCTTGTGGCTCCCGACGGCGATGAGCTGAAGCTGACGCTGACCCAGGCAGAGCCGGGCCTCTGGCGCACCACATTCACAGCGAGGCGTCAGGGACTTCACCGCGTGATCGATGGCGACAAGGTGGCATTTGCCAATGTCGGGCCTGCCAATCCGCGCGAATTCCGCGAGGTCACCAGCACCGAGGAAGAGCTGCGTACCGTGGTCGAGCAGACCGGTGGCAGCGTCCGGCGACTGGAACAGTCCGGTCGCTTCGCCGTGCCGCGCATCGTGGATATCCGGGGCGGTGTCCGTTTCGCCGGTTCGGACTTTATCGGACTGAAGCCCGCCGAAGCCTATGTGGTGAAGGGCGCGAGCCTGATGCCTCTGGCGCTTGGGCTTGTCGGGCTGGTCCTGTTACTGGGCAGCGTGATCCTGAGCTGGCTCCGCGAGGGTCGGGGCCGCTTCGGACGCCGTGCTGCCTGACAGGCCGTATCGTGCCACTGGCCAACCGGGTGGACCCCTTCGGAACGCTGTTTTCCACCCCGGCGCGGGGAACCTTCCTGGGCAACCGGGGCGGGCAGTTCCATTGTGCCGAAAGTCGGCGCCTGACCGGAAGGCCCTATGCCAGCAGGCAATGGATCTGTTGCCTGCTGGCGTTCAAGTCCCGCCGGAGAACAGTCTGGGCCAAAGGCTACACGGAGTTGTTCTTTGCCGATGAGGTCTCGGCGCTGGCGGCCGGTCATCGCCCCTGCTTCGAATGCCGCCGGGCAGATGCCATCGCCTTCGCCAGGGCATGGGGACAGGCGCAGGGATCCCCACCGCCGCTGGCACCACAGATGGACCGGGTGCTGCACGATGAGCGGCTGCAGCCGGGGAGAGGCTATGCCAAGAGGATACACGCGTCATCAGGCCAGATCCTGCCGGATGGGACGATGGTGTCCATTGGCGGCAAAGCCCATGCTGTTTTGCAAGGCGGACTCCATGCATGGTCATTCGACGGGTTTGACCCGGTTGCAACCCCGCAGCCCGATGGCGCGGTTCATGTCCTGACGCCGCCCTGTGTCGTGGCGGCGCTTGGCACGGGCTACCGCCCTGTCTGGCGGTTCCAGGATGATGCGGCAGCGCTTGCGGCGACCATCCGCCAATGATAGGCCCAGCGGCCTGACGCCTTCCGGGCAAAGTTTTTCAGACGGATCGGGGCGGGCGGTTTTCCCGCAACATGGAGCAGGCTGAATCATGTGCGGGATCGCGGGACTGGTGCTGGGAGGGGGCGAGGCCGACGCCGTCCTGCACCGGCGCGTTGCCGCGATGAACACAGCGATTGCCCATCGCGGTCCGGATGGTGAAGGCATCTGGACCGATGCGGCAGCGGGGGTGGCGCTCGCCCAGAGGCGGCTCGCCATCGTTGATCTGTCCGAAACCGGTGCCCAGCCGATGATCTCGCATTCGGGTCGCCATGTGATGACCTACAACGGCGAAATCTATAATTTCCGCGAACTCAGGATGACGCTCGAAAGCGAGGGTGTGGCCTTTCGCGGAACGTCGGATTCCGAAGTGCTGCTCGAAGCCTGGGATCGTTGGGGAGCCGAGCGGACGCTGTCCGCTCTCAACGGCATGTTCGCCATCGCCATCTGGGACCGCAGGGGGCAAAGCCTCACGCTGGCGCGGGATCGCTTTGGCATCAAGCCGCTGCTGTGGTGGCAGGATGGACGGGATATTCTCTTTGCCTCGGAACTCAAGGCGCTTCTGCAGGATCCGTCCTGCCCGCGTGCCATCGATCCGGCGTCGCTGGCTGCCTACCTGCGCCATGGTGCGGTGCCTGCGCCCTGGACGATCATCACCGATGTGCACAAGCTGGAGCCTGGCAGCATCCTCATTTGGCGACCCGGCGAAGCGCCCGTCATCCGCCAGATCTGGTCACCGCTGGCGACGATGGCGGCAGGACAGCGAAATCCGACGTCATCACCCTTTGCAACACTGGTCGAAGAGGCCGAAGCGCTGGTCGGTGATGCGGTGGAACGGCAGATGATCGCCGATGTGCCCCTTGGGGCATTCCTGTCCGGTGGGATCGATTCATCGCTCGTCGTCGCCCTGATGCAGCAACGGGCAGGCCGCAGGATCGAGACATTCACCATCGGATTCGAGGAGAAGGCCTGGGATGAATCACCCCATGCCGAGGCCGTGGCCCGCCATATCGGCACGCAGCATACAACGCTGAAGACATCAGGCAATGCGGCCCGTGCCATCGTTCCCGCGATCGCTGCGATCTACGACGAGCCGTTTTCCGATTCCTCGCAGATTCCAACCATGCTGCTGTGCCGCCTCGTGCGCGGCCATGTCACGGTCGCGCTGTCCGGCGATGGCGGCGACGAGACATTCGCAGGTTACGAGCGGTATGGCTGGGGACTGAAGCTCGATCGCTATCGCCAGCGGTATCCTGCCATCCTGCGCCAGATTGCGGCGCAGGCGTTGGACATTCTGCCACTGGGGCTTCTGGAGCGTGTGGCCAAGGTCGCAGGTGCCGGTGGTCAACATCCCGGTCATCGCCTGCAGCGCGCGGCCAGGCTGGGGGCCGCCGCCACCTTCTCGGACGGCTACCGGCAGTTCCTCAGCCAGACCGTTGATCCGCTCAGCCTGATGACATCCGCCAGCGAACACCATCCGCGGGCCTACAGGGGGGATGCGATGCTGGACGCGCTTTCGCCTCTGTCGCGCATGCAGACCATTGACGCCACGTCCTATCTCCCCGACGATATACTCGCAAAAGTTGATCGCGCGAGCATGTCTGTCGGGCTTGAGGTGCGTGTGCCGCTGCTGGATCACCGGATCTGGGAATGGTCCGCGCGTCTGCCAGGCGATATGCAGCGATCAGGGGGAAAGGGGAAAGCCGTGCTGAGAGCCGTTCTGGCCAAGCACGTTCCGGCCGTTCTGACGGAGCGCCCGAAGGCGGGATTTTCCGTGCCACTCGCCGCATGGCTGCGCGCCGACCTGCGGGAATGGGCGGAAGCGCTTCTGGAACCTGCGCGGCTTGCCGAAAGCGGACTGCTCAATGCTGCGGCGATCCGCGCGCTCTGGAGCAGGCATCTCGCGGGCCGCGAAGATCACAGTCCAATGCTGTGGTCCGTGCTCGTGTTCGAATCCTGGCGACGGTCGGTCCTGCATGCCTGACCGTGAGCTGTCCGTCGTTGTGGCCGCGCCGCCCATGAAGGTCGGTGGAACCGAGCAGCATCTGCTGCATGTCCTGCCGGGCCTGGCGCGGCGCGGCATCGATATCACCGTCGTGCTTTTCCAGTCCGGTGGCGCACTTGAAGGAGCTTTGCGCGCCGGTGTCGGGAGCGTCGTGGTCCCGGCGCTGAATCTGCCACGATACTTCAGGACCATCCAGCAGGCTTTCGCGATCCAGCGCGCGGTGCGACGCAGCAAGGCGGATGTCGTCCATGCGTTCCTCAGTGAACCCTACATTGCCGCCGCTGCCGCGCACTGGTGGTTGGGCAAGGACGCTCCGCCGCTGATCCACGGTCGCCGCAGCCTGGCATTCTATTCCAGGAAGCAGCGCCTCGGACAGCGCGCCGAACTCGCCGCCCACGCTCTCGCCTCGGTTCTCGTCGGCAACTCGACGGCGGTCTGCGATGAGCTGACGGTGGAAGCGGGCGGCTCCGAAAAGATCTGCAGGATCGTCAACGGCATTCCGCTGGGTGAACCGGTTTCACCGGACGAGCGCCTCACGGCGCGTGAACGCTTCGGCATTCCACCCAAAGCGCTCGTCCTGACGATGGTTGCCAATCTCCATGCCTACAAGGGCCACGCCGACCTGCTGGAGGCCGTGGCCGGCATCCGCGACAAACTCCCTGAGGACTGGCGGGTCCTTCTGCCGGGCCGCGATGGCGGCGAGTGGGACAACCTGCTGGCACAGACCGCAAGGCTGGGACTGTCGCGGCACGTGATCTTTCCCGGCGAATGGAAGGGCTCGCGCGAGCCCTATGCAGCGGCGGACATCGGTATCCTTGCCAGCCACACCGAAGGTTTCTCGAACAGCCTCATCGAAGGCATGGCGCTGGCTGTTCCGATGATCGCCACCCGCGTGGGAGGCAACATCGACGCGGTGGATGATGGCGAGAACGGCTTTCTGGTCAGCCCGGCCGCGCCGGAAGAACTGGCGACGGCCATTCTCACGCTGTCAGAAATGCCGGACCTCCGGCAGCGCCTTGGGAATGCTGCCCGGGAAAAAGCCTTGCGGCAGTTCTCGCTCGAAGCCTGCATTGATCGCTATGAGCGGCTTTGGCGGAATCTCGCTGCCGGGGCGGCTGGTACTCCAGCGGAATGGGTCGCCTAGAAAAGACTGCCTTGCCCTGTGTCCGTCTCTTTCGACCGGCGGGCGGGAGGCGATTCTTCGACCTTGGCGGGTGAGTGCTGCACCTCGGGCCCATCATGCGCAACCTTGTTGACCGCGGTCGAGACAGGAACCATCTCCAGCAGGTCTTCCGCGGGCGGCCGCAGCAGCCGACTGGCCTCCTCCGTCGACGTCATCGGGTCGAGCCAGGGCTGCGCATGCG
>JANMFA010000165.1:0-5480 GCA_031377545.1 Hyphomicrobiales bacterium
TGAAAATAACTTCCGCATCGCTGAACACGTTTACCAGGGGCTGGACATTCTTGTAGGTATGCTGCGGCTTCGAAAGCAGCGAGGTGAAGATATATGTCGGCGTGGTTGCGTATAGAACGCTGCCATCCGGCCGGGCCGTTGCAAGGCGGCTCAATGCCCGGGCGCCGCTCCCGCCCTGCACATTCTCGATCACAAATGTGGCGTTGATGTATTTTATCAGATGTTTCGACATTTCACGCAGGAACACATCCGAACCACCGCCGGGGCTGGAATGCGTGATCAGCGTGACAATACGGTGTGGATAGTTTTCCGGAGCCGCAAGCGCCCGCGTCACAACGCCGGGCATTGCAAGTGCAGCCGTACTGGCCGTGGCAAGGCGACCAAAACCGCGTCTTGTGATCATGGGACAATCCTCCTTTTTGCTCTACCGGTCTTCTGAACCCAAGGCATTGTCTGCCTCGGTGCGGACCACCTTCAACAATCTGTCCTTGGCGGAAGCAACATGTCGCCAGTGTGCCTCCATCGCCCAGACAGGATCCCGGGCCGCGATCGCTGCAACCATCTCCCGATGCTCGCGGTTGGATACGGCGAGGCCGCCGCCCTGCACGAGACTGCGTGCGCGGAAGAGATTGAGCCGCTTCACGAATGCGCGGTACTGAGCCGCCAGTGTCTGGTTTCCCGAACCGTCGACGATGGCCTCATGAAAGGTGAGGTTCAACGGATAATAGGCATCGAAATCACGGTTGGCTGCCGCCTGTTCCATTGCGGTCAGCAACGCTTCCAGCTTTGACACCGTTGCCTCGCTTGACCGCTCGGCCAGCAATCGCCCAGCGAGACCGAAGAGCGCCGCGCGCACATCGTAAAGCTCCCGAACTTCCGCCACCGTGAGCTGACGGACAAACACGCCTTTGTTGGTGACAGCCTCGACAAACCCCGCGCCCTCCAGCGCTCGGACAGCCTCACGGATCGGACCCCGGCTGACCCCAAAACGCTGGGCCAGTTGCTGCTCGTTCAGGCGCTCGCCCGGCTTCATCTGCCCACTGACGATCATGGATTCCAGCTGATCGCAAAGCACCTTCGACAACGGAGCGTTCCGCGCCGCATCGTCGGGAGAAGCCGCTGTTCTGGAAGATGGCGATACCATTGGTCGAGCATCCTCGCATCATTTCAAAGTGTCAACACTTATGAGAGAGAATTCCGTTCGCGCGTCAAAAAATGGCACTGGAGGCGCGGTACCCGGTTTTTATGGCCGTATTTCAGAACTGTAGTGTTGACAGTGATGCCGACATCAGGACAGGAAAGCGCCCAGACGGAATCTTACCGCCAGAGGCACCATGAACGCGCACGCCCCCGTTGTGACGGCTGTCACAAAGCACATTGCCGAGTTTGTCGTGGGTTCCCGAGCGGATCAGATTCCCCAGAATGTTTATGCCGAAGCGACGCGATCGTTTGTCAACTGGATTGGCTGCACGGTTGGCGGCTCCACCCATCCCGCCCTTGATATTGCCTGGGCAGCGGCCAAACCATTTGCCGGTGCCGAGCAGGCAACCGTGCTTGGTCGCGGCTTTCGCACGGATGTTATGAACGCAACACTGCTCAACGGCATTGCCTCTCATGTCTTCGACTTTGACGACACGCATCTGAAGACGATCATCCACCCGGCCGGGCCGGTGGCCTCGGGATTGCTCGCGCTGGCCGAGACAAGGCCCATGACCGGCCGTGAGTTCCTGCACGCCTTCATCCTTGGTATCGAAGTCGAATGCCGCATCGGCAATTCCGTCTATCCCGAGCACTATGATCGCGGCTGGCATATCACGGGGACGGCGGGCGTCTTCGGTGCAGCGGCCGCAGCAGGCAAGATCCTTGGCCTTGACGTGCAGCAGATGACCTATGCGCTTGGTATTGCCGCCACGCAGTCCTCGGGCTTGCGGGAAATGTTCGGCACCATGTGCAAGCCGTTCCATCCGGGCCGTGCCGCACAGAATGGCACTTACGCGGCTTTCCTGGCGAAGGAAGGCTTTACCAGTTCCGAGCGAGGTATCGAGGCTCCGCGCGGTTTCGCCAATGTCGCATCCACGAAGTTCGATCCTTCCGAAATCACCGATGGCCTCGGCACGCATTGGGAAAGTGCTCTCAACACCTACAAGCCATTTGCCTGCGGCATTGTTATCCACCCGGCAATCGATGCCTGCGTGCAGCTGCGCAACGCGCACGGCCTCACGGCGGCTGACGTCGCTTCGATCGATCTGAAGGTGCATCCGCTCGTGCTGGAATTGACGGGCAAGACAGCGCCTCGCACAGGCCTGGAAAGCAAGTTTTCGGTCTATCATTCCTGTGCAGCAGCCATCGTTCACGGGCGCTGCGGTGAACATGAATATTCCGATGAATGCGTGGCTGACGCCACCATCGTTGGCCTGCGCCAGAAGGTGAAGGCGGTCGTGCAGCCTGGCATCCATGAACACCAGGTCGATGCGACCTTGACAACAAACGATGGCCGCGTGCTGCATCTCTTTATCGAGAACGCCATCGGCTCACTCGGTCGTCCGCTGACGGATCAGGAACTGGACGCAAAGCTCAAGGATCTGTGCGACCCGATCATCGGTGCCGCGGGTTCCAGCAATCTCATTGCCGCAGCCCGCGCTGTCGGCTCCGCTCCCGATCTCAGCGCCGTGATCGCCGCAGCCTCGCCCCGCGCCTGATTTTCGACAACAGATTTCCGAAAGGACAACAGCCCATGCGTTTTGTGATGTTTTCGACGGGAAAAGGCGCTGGCCGTCTCGGTGTCCTGTCCGATGCCGGGGTACATGACCTTGCCGGCATCGCTGGCGCTCCCGTGTCGGTTGCTGCCGCAGCCGCACTTGGACCTGCGGCCCTCAAGAAGCTTGCGAATGCTGCCGCCGGAGTGAAGGCGAAGCCGGTCAACAAGGTGCGTCTGCTCGCGCCGATCCCCCGCCCTGCCCGCAACATCTTCTGCGTCGGCAAGAACTATCACGAGCACGCGAAGGAATTCGCCATGAGCGGCTTCGACGCCACGGCAAAGGAAATCGTGCCTGAGGCGCCCGTCGTCTTCACCAAGCCGCCAAGCGCCGTCACCGGTCCTGGCGATATCATTCCCGCGTCCTCGGATGACACCAAATCCGTCGACTATGAAGGCGAACTGGCAGTCGTCATCGGCAAGGGCGGTCGCGGTATCGCGAAGGACGCCGCCATGAAGCATGTCTTCGGCTACACCATCGTCAACGATGTGACATCGCGAAAGCTGCAGCAGCTGCACCGGCAGTGGGTGCTTGGCAAGGGGATCGACGGGTTTTGCCCCATGGGTCCCTGCGTTGTCACGGCGGACGAGATCGGCGACCCGAAGGCACTTCGTCTGACAACCCATGTCAACCGCAAGCTCCGGCAGGATGCTTATGTCAAAGATCTGATCTTCGACATCCCGACATTGATTGCCACGATCTCGCGCTACATTACACTGGAACCCGGTGACGTTATCGCAACGGGAACACCGGCTGGCGTTGGCATCGGCTTTACACCACCGAAATTCCTGAAAAAGGGTGACGTGGTCCGGATCGAGGTGAGCGGCATCGGCGTACTTGAAAACACGGTCGGCTGAACGAGAGGGCGGAACAAACCGCCTCCGCAGTCCGGCTCAATACCGGCTTTCTGGGAGGACAGCATGAAGCGCAGAACATTTCTCGCAGGATTTGCGGCTGCAGGCGCAAGCCCGCTGGCTTGGCCGACAACCGCGCAGGCACAGGCCACGGCCTGGCCGAGCCAGAACTTGAAGATGATCGTGCCCTTCCCTCCGGGCGGGCAAGGAGATCTTGCGGCACGGCCCATCGCCAAGGCTTTCGAACGCATTCTGGGCAAGCCGGTTGTGGTGGACAACCGGGGCGGTGCGGGCGGCGCGCTGGGCAATGCCGCAGTCGCGCGCGGAGCCAATGACGGCCACACCCTCCTGATGACATTGTCGTCGCTGGCTGTCCTGCCGGAGGCTGATCGTATCATGGGTCGTCAGGCGCAGTACGAGACGGCGGAACTCACGCCGATCGCCCGCGTTCTGGCGGATCCGACGCTTCTCGCCGTCCATGCAGACACGCCCTGGAAAACGGTCGCAGACCTTGTGGCAGATGCCAAGCGGCGACCGGGTGAGATCGCCTACGGCTCGTCCGGCCCTTACGGCACACTGCATGTGTCGATGGAAATGTTCACAGGCAATGCAGGCATCAAGCTAAACCATGTGCCCTACCGTGGCGCTGGCCCGGCACTGAACGACCTGATCGGAGGACAGATCAAGGCGCTGGCTTCAGCACCTGGCGTGCTGAAGCCACAGGCCGACGCAGGCAAGATCCGCGTGCTGGCCAATTTTGGCGCAGAGCGCGTACCAGCTTTCCCCGATGTGCCAACGTTTCGTGAATTGGGATTCGCCGACGTGGAGTTCTATATCTGGGGCGGCCTCTTCGTGCCACGCGCGACCCCGCCGGAGGTAGTTGCACGCCTGAGGGACGCCATGCGCGAGGCGATGGCAGACCCAGAAACGCGCCGCATATTCGAAGCCGCCGGAAGCCCTCCAGCCTATCTCGATCAGACAGAGTTCTCAGCGTTCATTGCCATGGATTCCGCAAGGCTCATCGAAGCCGTGCGCAAGATCGGCCGGGTGGACGGAGGCTGACAGGCCGCATCGTCTGCATTGACAACAAATGGGAGGACCACATGATGACAAAACGCCGATCCATGTTGCTTGGCGCCGTTGCGCTGGCTGCTGTTTCGCTGACAGCACCGATCGCTGAGGCGCAGACCTATCCAAACCGCCCGGTGCGCATTGTCGTGCCATTCGGGCCCGGTGGTCCCGCTGACATTTACGCCCGTGCGGTGGCTCAGCATCTCGGCGAGGCGCTGAAACAGAATTTCATCATCGATAACAAGCCGGGTGCCGGCGCGGTGATCGGCACAACAGAGGCAGCCCGTTCATCGCCCGATGGCTACACGTTGCTGATGATGTCCAACACGCATACGGCCAACGAGACTTTGCTGCCCAACCGCGGCTACGTTCTGACCGAGGCTTTTGTTCCGGTTGCACCCGTCAATGCATCCGATCTCGTGATCGTGGTGCATCCTTCCGTCGAGGCAAAGACGCTGAAAGAGTTTGTCGATCTTGCCAAGTCGAAACCCGGCGCATTGACCTATGCGTCATCGGGCAACGGCACGCCGTACCATCTCGCGGGCGAGAACTTCAAGGCACTGACAGGAACCAACATGGTTCACCTGCCCCACAGGAACAGTGGCGACGCCCGAAACTCCGTGCTCGGTGGCCACGCGCAGATGATGATGGATGCGGTAACGACAACTGCTCCGACAGTGTTGGCAGGTCAGGTTCGTGCACTCGCCACAACGGGGGACAAGCGCTCGGCCATCCTGCCTGACCTTCCAACGGCCAAGGAAGCTGGTGTTCCCGGTTTCGAGGCGACGATCTGGCTGGG
>JANMFA010000219.1:0-2473 GCA_031377545.1 Hyphomicrobiales bacterium
GCCACAACAGGCTAGCCGCGCGCCTCGTTCGGGGCGAGTGAAGCCGTCTGTTCAGAAACAGGTCTGGCTTTGCGGTCAAACAGCAGCCGCTGATACGCCAGCCCGATCCCGATCAGCACGCCACCCAGACCGATGAAGGACAAGGCCCGCAGGAGGCCGGTCAATTCCGCCATGTCGAACAGGAAGACTTTCACCACTGCCAGTATGACAAAGAAGGCTGACGCCAGTCGCGTCTCCCGCGACGCAAGACGGAAGCCGATGATGAGCAGGACCACACCAAAGAGAAGCGTAACAGCCGAATAGGCGTAGTGTTCCACATCTCCCACCCGGGCGAAGTTGAACTGGTCAGTGCCCACGAATGCGCGGCGCGTTTGCGCGACGACATAGAGGTAACCCAGCATGATCGCGAAGATCCGGTTGGTGTTTGTCAGCAGCACCTGGAACCCGTCGGGATGGGTGCGGCCAAGGAAAGCGAGCGCCCCCAGCGATATGGCGGGCAGCAGGAAACCGACGAACGTGGAATCAACGAATGCAGGGCCGGAAATGCGGGTCTGGAGCCAGGGTGTCGCCAGAAACAGCGGCAGCAGGATCACCAGGATCAGAGCCACGCCATTGATGGCGGCAATGACAGTCCGGAGCCGTTCGTGCTCCTGCGCACCGATCCGGTTGCGCAAACCGAAGATCACGAGGCATGTGAGCGTGCAGGCCAGCGCATAGAGGCCGGATTCACCAAGGCCGAACCCAAAGCGGTCGACAAGATCTCTGCCGTGGAAGGCATGGCGAATCTCATAGGCCGCAAAGAGCGCGGCCATCAGCCCGGCCATCAGCCCGGTTGTTCTGAGACTCCGGTCACGATTCTGGCGCGACAGGACAAATGCGGCTGCCGCGAGCAAAAGAACGGGCAGCCCATAGGCCACGAGATAGCTGTTGAGGATTGGCAAGGCCGCTTCGGGCTGGATCACTGGTGCCGTGACAGCGCGCAGTAGCGCGGTGGTCGAGAACGCGGCAGTCACCCGCCGCAGCATGGGCAGGGGCTTCCGGTCATTGAGCGCTGCTGTAGCCAGAGCGGCCAGCGAGAAGCCAACGGCCATCCACAATCCGGGCAATGCAAGAGCGATGGCAAGACCAAGCGCGAGCGCCGCGCCGGCACCATATCCTCCGGAGGCAATGGCGCCATCCTCGTCCGTGCGTGTCGCGAGCAAAGCTCGGGTGACAAGCGCCAGACCGGCAAAAAGGACGGCAAGGATCGCGGCGGCCGGGAAATTCTGCGTCAACCCTTCGCTGCGCCATGCCCAGGCCAGAGCCAGCAAAGGTGCTGCAAGCCCTCCGCTGATGGCGACGGCCATCAAGCCAGATGCTGCTGACGCCCCACGCGGGGTGATGAAACGGAAAAACACGGCGAGCGGCATGGCAGCAAGGAGAACGGCCGACCCAAGTGCAAAAAGGCCCATTGTGCCTGGCGCGCGTGGTGGTGATGTCACGATCAGGAAGGCCCCATCCAGGACGCGGGCACCCCATGGGCCTGCGCTACCGACGGCTGGCCAGGTCAGGACCATGCCGAGCGGAAGAAGGGCCGCAGCGACCATCGCAAGCGCCGCACGCCCGTCGGTGGCGCTTGTCGCGGCGACAACGGCAACGGCGGCGAGACCAAAGACGACGTAGAGGCCCGGTTCGCCCGGATGGACGACAAATGACAAACCCAATGCGGCAGCCAGACCCGCGAGCGCTACAATCGGCTGCAGGTCGCCCGACCGGGTCGTTGGCAACTCAGGCTTTCGCAGCCAGCAGAAAGCCGCTGCAAAAATACCCATTGATGCAACGAGCAGGGTCAGCTCGGCGACAGGGATGGCTTTTTGCGCGCCAATCAGGAGAGTGCTCCACAGTGCCACGCCTGAGATCACCGCCCAACCCAGCCAAGCTGTGCGCAAGCGGTTCTGCACCGCCATGCCCGCTGCCGTGACGGCCAGCAGAAATGCAACAAGCGGCCAGCGGCTGCTGCTGTCGCCGCCAATCAGAACGGGGGTCGCGTAGGACGCAACAAGGCCGATGCCAGCCAGCGCCTGTCCGTGCAGCAAGGACGCTGCCAGGGCCATCACACCGATGATTCCAAGCAGGACAAAGGCAACCGTCTGCGGCATGAACCCATAGACGGCATAGGCCGCGTAGACCGTACCGAACAGACCAATGGTGCCTGCCGCCGTGAGCGCCAGAGGCGCGTGCTCGACCGGCAGTTCGGCCAGCCGCCGGGGCAGGATCGTGCCGCGCCGCAGGAGTTCGCCACAAGCCGCAAGCAGGATCGAGAAGGACGCGCCCAGAAAGAGCCGGGCGGATGGGCCGAAATATCCTGCTTCGATGGTGTAGCGGACCAGAAACAGGCTGCCCAGCGCAAGGGCCAACCCGCCGACCCAGATGGCCCAGCGTGTGCCGATGAGTTCCTCGAAGTCTTTTTTGGGAGGCGAAGAGCTGGCAACCG
>JANMFA010000227.1:0-2222 GCA_031377545.1 Hyphomicrobiales bacterium
ATCATGGCTCTCGCCAACCCGAACCCCGAGATCATGCCTGCAGAGGCCATGGAGGTCCGCCCCGATGCGATGATGTGCACCGGCCGCTCGGATTATCCCAATCAGGTCAACAACGTACTGTGTTTTCCTTATATCTTTCGCGGTGCGCTGGACGTCAATGCCACAGCGATCAACGAGGCTATGAAGCTCGCAGCCGTTCGTGCCATTGCCCAGCTTGCCCGTGAAGCTCCGTCCGATGTTGTCGCCAAGGCCTATGGCGGAGAGACCCGGACATTTGGCAAGGACTCGCTGATCCCGAGTCCGTTCGATCCCCGGCTGATCCTGCGGATCGCCCCCGCTGTGGCCAAGGCCGCCATGGCAACTGGCGTGGCGCTGAAGCCTATCGTGGATTTCGACCTCTATGAGGAAGAGCTTTCGCGCTTCGTCTTCCGCTCCGGCTTCATCATGAAACCCCTGCTGCAAGGCGCAAAAGCCAACCCGAAGCGTGTGATCTATGCCGAGGGTGAGGATGAGCGCGTTTTGCGTGCCGTGCAGTCCGTCGTGGAGGAGGGGATCGCCCATCCCATCCTGATCGGTCGGCCATCCGTGGTGGAAACCCGACTGGAGCGATTTGGCCTCTCCATCAAGCCGGGGAGAGACTTCGAATTGGTCAATCCGGAAGATGATCCGCGTTACCGCGATTATGTCGCGACCTACATGCAGATTGCGGGACGCAAGGGCATAACGCCAGGTGCCGCGCGAACACTCGTTCGCACCAATCCTACGGTGATTGCGGCATTGGCTGTGCGGCGCGGAGAGGCCGATGCCATGTTGTGTGGCGTCGAGGGACGGTTCACCTCGCGCCTGCGCTACATCAAGGACATCATCGGTCTTGCACCCGGCGTCGAGGATTTTGCGGCACTGTCGCTGATGATCACGTCGAAAGGCGCCTATTTTCTCGCGGACACCCACGTGCGCTGGAACCCGACCTCGCGTGAGGTTGCCGACATGGCGATTCTCGCGGATGCCCATGTCCGCCGCTTCGGACTGACGCCGAAGATCGCGCTGCTGTCGCATTCTGACTTCGGCTCAAGCGATTCGCCGGAGGCGCGCAAGATGCGCGATGCACTCGAGATCATCATCGAGCGCGCTCCACACATTCTCGTTGATGGTGAAATGCAGGCTGACACAGCATTGTCCGAGCTGATCCGCGAGCGCGTGATGCCGGATTCCCGCTTCAAGGGGGAGGCCAATGTGCTGATCATGCCGAACCTCGACGCCGCGAACATCGCCTATCAGTTCACCAAGATTCTGGCGGATGCGCTGCCGGTCGGTCCGATCCTCATGGGGGCGGCCAAACCGGCGCATGTCCTCACGCCATCGGTGACGGCCCGTGGCATTGTCAACATGACGGCGTTTGCCGTGGCCGAAGCGCAGGCGCACGCAGCCCAGGCCAAGTGACGCAAGATCAGGGCTGGAGCGCAGCCCTGATCTTCGCGGCATGGGCCTTCAGCACCCCGGGATCTGCCATCTGCCCAGAATGCGGCTTCATCGGAACGCCGTCAAAGCGCGGAATCACATGGAAATGGATGTGGAATACCACCTGGCCGCCTGCCGGTTCGTTGAACTGCTGAATCGTGAGGCCATCAGCCTGCATCGCCACCTTCACTGCCTTCGCAATGGTCTGGACGCCGGTGACCAGATGGCCAAGGGCATCCGGCGCGATATCAAGGATGTTGCGTGCCTCCGCTTTCGGGATGACAAGCACGTGCCCGTCCGCCCGTGGCATGATGTCCATGAAGGCAAAAACGTGCTCATCCTCATAGACCTTGTGGGCGGGCAATTCGCCCCGCAGAATTTTGGCGAAAATGTTGGCGGGGTCATAGACGGCAGACATCAGGACATCTCTTTCGACACAAAAAACCCTCCCGCTGTGATACGGGAGGGCCGTAAAATCTGCAATTCAAGGCGATACAATCAGCAAATCAGAGTGCAGCCGCTCACCAGCGCCAGCCGCGACGCCGACGCCTGCGCCGCCCAAACACGCGACCACGCCGCCTGCGGCCACGCCGCCACTGAACCGTGTCAGCGGTCGGCAACGCATCGACATCCGGCCGGAAGTCGCTCTCGATCCGTTCGGATTCTGGAGCCGCAAGGTCCGGTTTGATGACCGGCATCGGAGCAGCTGTAGATTCCTGCGATGCCAGAATCGGCACTGTCACTGCGGCCGCGGCAATACCACG
>JANMFA010000427.1:0-2140 GCA_031377545.1 Hyphomicrobiales bacterium
CGCACCGACGCGCCCTCCTCGTCTGCCATGGTTTCAACCGTCTGCATCTTTTCCAGCCGCTTCATGCGCGACTGCGCCTGCCGCGCCTTGGACGCCTTGGCCTTGAAGCGCTCGACGAAGGCGATGAGATGCTTGCGCTCCGCCTGCTGTTTCACGGCAGCCTTTTCCAGCAACATCCGCTGTTCCGCCCGCTGCCGGGCAAAGCTGGAATATCCGCCACGATACAGTGTCAGCTTGCCCTGATCGAGATGCAGCGTGTGGTCGGTGATGGCATCCAGAAAGTCCTTGTCGTGGCTGACCGTGAGCACCGTGTGCGGATACTTGCCAAGATAATCCTGCAGCCACAACGCGCCTTCCAGATCGAGATAGTTCGTGGGCTCGTCGAGCAGCAGCAGGTCCGGCTCCAGAAACAGCACACTCGCAAGTGCCACGCGCATCCGCCAGCCCCCTGAGAAATCCGAGCAGGGCCGGGCCTGCGCTTCGGCATCGAAGCCGAGGCCGTGCAGGATCGCTGCCGCCCGTGATGGTGCTGCATGGGCGTCGATATCCAGCAACCGCGTGTGGATGTCGGAAATGCGCAGCGGATCGGTCGCGGTATCCGCTTCAGCCAAGAGCGCCGAACGCTCGATATCGGCTTCCAGAACAGTGTCGATCAGGCTGGTGGCCCCGCCGGGCGCTTCCTGCGCCACCTCGCCCATCCGCATGTTGCGCGGAATACTGGCTGTGCCGCTTTCGGGCTGCAATTCGCCCGTGATCACCTTGAACAGCGTGGTCTTGCCCGTGCCGTTGCGGCCCACGAACCCGACTCGCGCCCCGGTGGGCAGGGCCGCTGAGGCATTGTCGAGCAAGGTTCGTCCTGCGACGCGGCAGGTGACATCAAGGAGTTGCAGCATGGCGTCGTCCTAGCTGCCGTGCACGCCAGCCGCAATGGCAGAAATTCTTAACGCTGCCCTTTGGAAAACACCCTGCGTTAGGAAAACCGAAACCGATTCTGGACGACACGAGGATCAACGACGCGCGAAATGAATCATCCAGCGCCGTCGACCAAAGGGACAAGTGGCGGGCCAATGACACAGCTATTCGAAGGTGCGGTTGATGCTTCCATGGACGTGATGTCCATGCCCGAAACCGCGATGAGTGCCATCCGCGACGCAACCCAGCGTCAAGGCTCATTGTCGCGCGAAGAAGCGGGCTTTCTGTTCGTGATCGACCGGACCGGCCATGTCAGCGGTCGCGACTGGTTTGCGCTGGCTGTGAAGGCCGTGCGCGACTTCCTGGTCTGGGAATGCCGCCCCACCGGCCACATCACCGAAGCCGATGCCGATTGGCTCATCGGACAGGTCGGTGACCAGCCAACAGCCTTTGGACGCGCCGTGGTCTTTGCCGTGGTGCAGGAAGCCGAAACTGTGCCGCCGCGCTTGAGCGAACTCGCGATGCGCGCCGCAGTGGGGCGGTGTTTGCTGATCTAGGCCAAAGCAGATTGTCTTCCCCGGCGAGCGAAGCGAGGGAAGGGAATCCAGAGCAACGGTGGCGCTTGGTCCGACGCTGCAGGACTGGATTCCCTTCCCCTCCGCTTCGCTACGGCCGGGAATGACAATTCATGCGATCAATCTGACCTCATCCATCCGTCTGATTGCCGTCTGCACACCCCTTCGCTAGAGAACACGCCAGACGTTCCCCGAAGGACTGCCGGCATGTTCACCAAAATCCTGATCGCCAACCGCGGCGAAATCGCGTGTCGGGTCATCAAGACAGCGCGGCGCATGGGCATTGCCACCGTTGCGGTCTATTCGGATGCTGATCGTGACGCCGTGCATGTCGCGATGGCGGATGAAGCCGTGCATATCGGTCCGGCCCCCGCCGCCGAGAGCTATCTGGTCATCGAGAAGATCATCGCGGCTTGCAAGCAGACAGGCGCCCAGGCCGTGCATCCCGGCTACGGTTTCCTGTCCGAGCGCGAGGCGTTTGCGCAGGCGCTGAAAGACAACGGCATCGTCTTCATTGGCCCCAATCCGCATGCCATCGCCGCCATGGGGGACAAGATCGAATCGAAGAAGGCTGCGGCTGCCGCTGGCGTCTCCACCGTGCCGGGCTATCTCGGCGTGATCGAGGATGTCGCGCATGCCACGAAGATTGCCGA
>JANMFA010000431.1:0-2297 GCA_031377545.1 Hyphomicrobiales bacterium
TGGCCACGAGGAATTGATGACAACCCAATGCTTTTGCGGTGAATTTGTGCGGATCGCATGCAGCCGCACCCCGTTGCCCAGAAAATGGGCAACGCGAAATTCTTTGTGCGCAACTGGTCCATTGGACAAGTGGCCGTCGCCGTGAACGTCAGGCCGCCCCCCTCGATGCTCTCGACATCAAGACATTGACCGCCTCAATTTTTCCGGCGATCAGCACAGCATCATCAGACAGGAAAAGCTATGACCCATCACCATCTCAAGGCCAGTGCCGCGCATTGCCATTGGGGGTTCTTCGACGCTTCGCGTCCGTCGTTCCTCACCGTGAAGAGCGGCGACACGGTGACCATCGACACGCTGACCGGCCCGCCGGAGATGGTACCGCCCGCACCATTCCATACACCTCCCGAATTGTTCGACGTGCACAAGCACTGCGAGCGTTTCGCTGGTGCCCCGCACATCCTGACCGGTCCCGTTGCTATCGAAGGCGCAATGCCCGGCGATGTTCTTGAGGTACGCATCAAGGACGTGAAGCTTCGCCAGGACTGGGGCTTCAATTTCATCCGCCCGCTGGGCGGAACGCTGCCAGACGAATTTCCGGAAGGCCGCATCCTCAACATACCGCTGGATCATGACAAGATGCTGGGCAAGCTGCCCTTCGGCGTCGATATCCCGCTGAAACCCTTCTTTGGGATCATGGGCGTGTCGCCACCCAAGAGCTGGGGCCGCTGCACCTCGGTAATTCCCCGCTCTTTCGGCGGCAACATCGACAACAAGCAGTTGACCGCCGGAACAACGCTTTATCTCCCGGTGCATGTGCCGGGCGCAAACTTCTCCTGCGGAGACGGGCATGGCGCGCAGGGTGATGGAGAGGTTTGCCTCACCGCCATTGAAACCGCCTTGCAGGGCACCTTCGAATTCATCGTTCGCAAGGACATGAAGCTCGCCAATCCCCGGGCGGAGACGGCAACCCACATCATCACGATGGGCTTCGACACCAGCCTCGACCGCTGCATGGAAATCGCTCTCAAGGACATGATCGACTATCTCGTGAGCACGAAGAATCTGTCGCGCATGGATGCCTACACATTGTGCAGCGTCGGTGTTGATTTCCACGTGACGCAGACCGTCAACACAGCGAAAGGCATTCACGGCATGTTGCCCAAGAGCCTGTTCAATTGACACAGTGGACACGATCCCGGCGATCCACCTGACCGAAATGGAATCGCTTGCGGGGCGGGCGAGCGGATGCCGTGCGGTCGCGCTCTGGCGAGCCTCGCAACCTTGAAGCCACTGCGTCTTCCGTCAAGCCTCAGGAGACATCCCGTGCCAAGGCGAACGTCTCCGCGATCGCGCGGGAGAACCAGCTGGTGAAGGCCGCAATCTCGGGAACGGCGCGGGCGTACTGGATGTCGATGAGGATGCCATCCTGTCCAAGCCGCGCGGGTTCGTGGCTGGCGAACAGCGTGATGTCGATGGCAGGGTGATCCGCCAGGACGTTGCCAAGCCGGGCGTCAGCCACAGGGTCGCGAAGCTCGGCGAGCAATGGATCGGCAGCCGACGCGAGGCATCGGTCGACATCAGCCTGTTTGTCGCGGTGGCGAGCCGCACGAAGCTTTCGGCAACGGACGCCGAGTAGGTGATCGCTTCCTCGGTCGGCGTCACGATACGCTTGTCCCTGAGGAACATGCTCCGTCCGAGGCGGCGCTCAAGGGCACGCATCTGATGGCTGATGGCGGACGGCGTCACGTTGAGACGACGCGCAGCGACCGCGAAGCTGCCCTCCTCCATCACAGCATTGAAGGTGAGTAGCCAATGCAGCGGGGGCATCGCATTGTCCATCAGCGATGTTCTGCTCATCATTAACCAGTTGTCAATTCGCTTTTCGCTCGCAATTCTGCATGTTAGCCATTCAACAATCGACAACAGGCTCATCGAATGAAGCCTGGATCACTATGCACGGACGGGAAGGAAGACGGTTCATGAATCTTCATCGCATGCTGCTGGAGCGCAAGTCTGCGGGTCGGCCGATTACCATCGGCATCATCGGCGCTGGCAAGTTCGGCACGATGTTCCTGTCCCAGGCGCGCTTGACCGACGGCATGCATGTGGTGGCCGTGGCCGACATCAACACGGCGCGTGCGCATTCCCAGCTGAAGACGGCCTGCTGGCCGGTTGAGCAATATGCGGCGAAGTCACTGGACGAGGCGCTGAAGAACCGCTCCACCATGATTACCGACAACGGCGATGCGCTGGTCGATCACCCCGGCATTGAGGTGATCATCGAGGCGACAGGCGAT
>JANMFA010000270.1:0-6030 GCA_031377545.1 Hyphomicrobiales bacterium
TGCATCTTCTGTGTAAGCATTGGTGCTTCCCCATTTTAATGCAGGTGTACCATTGCCTGTTACCAACAAACTCCGTCGCCGCCGTAGAGCGTGTCGGACTGGGGCGTGCCGCTGAAGTTCAGATCAGGGATGTTGGCCGAGGTGATCGAATAGGTTGGGCTGCCCACCTGCTCGCCCAACACAACTGTACGATTGCCAAAGGTTCCCGCATCGATGATCGTCCGTCCGCGCAGGTCAGGCAGCGCGAAGGTGGTCTGCCCGTCGCCGCCATAGGTGGTGCCAAGCAGTGCGAACAGCGCCTGGTTCTGGTTGATCGGCAGCAGCTGGCCTTCGCAGCGTGCATATCCGTTGGGCACGACATTGGCCGCAGTCAGGAGTATTTCGCCGAGAAATGGTTCGAAATCGTCGTTTGAAGATGTCGGTTCATTCGCGGCAGTGTTGGCATTCTGTGATGGAAAGATGCCGGCGAGCGCTATCATATAGTTCAGGGCGATGGAGGGCTGGTAGTTGCTGACGGGTTGACCGCCACCGCCCATGTTGGTGGGCATGGTTGCCTGGGTGATGGTGTCTGTCTCGCCACCAAAGGTCTCGCCGATGGTAAAGCCGTTGCCCTGGCCCACCACCACGCGCCCGCGCAGGTCAGGCAGCGCGAAAGTCTCCTGCCCGTCGCCGCCGTAGGTGGTGCCGATCAGCTGAAAAAGGGCATCATGCTCGGCGATCGACAGCAGCTGTCCCTCCAGGAGCATGTAGTCCGCGGGCGCAAAATTGCCAGCGAAGGTAATGATCGATCCGATTGAGGCCGGGATGCTACCGCTGCCGCCGTCCTGGGGAAACACGCCATAGAGGGCAATAGCGTAGTTGAGCGCCGTGGTTGGTTGAACATCGCCGATGGTCTGGCCGCCGCCGCCCACACTTGTCGGCAATTGCGCCTGTGTCAGCGTCACGGCATTTTCGCCAAACTGCTGACCCAGATCATAGAGACTGAGGCCCGGCCCCTGGCCTGGTCCTGCAATCACGTTGGCCTGCAAGTTGGGCAGGGCGAAAGTCGTCTGGCCATTGCCGCCGTAGGTCGTTCCCAGAAGCGAAAACAGCGCCGTGTTCTGGGCGATGGGAATAAGCTGTCCACTGACGTCGGCTGCGTGGCGGGGGACAAAGGTGGCGGCCGTGGTGTGGATGGCGGCAATATAGGCGCCCGAGGCCTCGCCTGTCGCTTCGTTGGCGGACCGCGGAGGAAAGGAACCTTGCAGCGAGATGTATTGCGTAAGGCCGAGGCCGGGCTGGAATGTGTCGATCGAGGTTGCCATGTTCGCGTCTCCCAACGGTCACTTCCTGCCGCGTTAACGGGTGGTTAGGATGTTTCCGGCGGGTCGTCTCTGGAAAGGCTTTGTTAAGGTTAACGGGAGGTCGGTGGGAAATCCCTCTCCGGGATTAGAGGTGGCTTGGTTTGTTTGAACAGTTTTCGGTCTGCCGATAAGTGGTTTCTGCCCTTCGTTATGCCGCAACCGGGATTGGCTGCAGCGCATTGAAGTAGGCTTGGTCCGGCGTCTGTCGTCCCAGGCTCTGATGTGGTCTCCGGCCGTTGTAGAAGTCCAGATACTTTCCGATGGAGGCACGGGCTTCGGGCACGTTGGCGTAGGCCTTCTCGGCCACAGCATATTCCCGATGCCAAGAAGACGCTGGCAACATGGCGAAAGCATTGCAAGAAGATGGGAATCGGCAAGATTCACCTCGTCTGCGCGCTGACCCATGGAAATCTGGATTATCAGGCGTATGGCTTTGACGTAGGCGTCGAGTTCCCGCCGCATCACCCGACCGTGCCGAACATGAGTCACAAGATCGACTTCTACCGGGATTTTCGCGGTGCGGTTTTCGACTATGCCGATGTTGCCAATCTGTACCTTGTCCGGCAGTACCCCGGCAGCAACGTCTATCGTGCGGTGTTCCCGGCGTGGGACAACACCGCCCGCGTCAATGAACGCGCGCTCGTTGTCCTGAACGGAACACCCGAGAACTATGAGTATTGGCTGTCGTCCGCTGTCAGCCGCACACGCGCCGACTTCCCCAAGAAGGAGCGGATGGTCTTCATCAACGCGTGGAACGAATGGGCTGAGGGCTGCCATCTCGAGCCTGAACGGAAATACGGCCATGCCTACCTGGAAGCGACGAAGAGAGTTGCTGAAGGGTCTTCAACCAAGCACACGTTCACGCATATTGGTAAGCATCGCAACAAGCAGTACTTCATCAAGCCGGTCCCGAGGGCTCCGGAAGCGACGGCGGTCGCCGAGCTCAGCGCCGCGACCATACGAGCCGATCCGTTTGCACCGACGCCGGTCTATGAGAGGTCGATGGCGAACAAGGTTGCCATCAAGGCCCGCCGTGGCCTCGGCCTCCTGCTTCGCCCTTTCCCCGGACTTCGCCAGCGCGCCGTGAACCTGTTTCTGCGCGTCTTCGATGACCGGAAGTAGTACGGGTTCGGTTGCGTTGAAGCAGGAGCGACCGGGCGGGCCGACGAAAGCCATCTGTTGCCAAACATCTGACGTTTTGATAGCGGACCAGAACTGTTCGCGGCATTTGGTGTCATTTGGAAGTCAAATCGTTCGATATCGAGGGCTTGAAGCTGTTCTCGCCCCGCAAATTCGATGATGGCCGCGGATTCTTCTCGGAAATTTGGCGGGAGGATGTCTTTCGGCAAGCTTGCGGTCCCGTGCATTTTGTTCAGGACAACCACTCGTTTTCTGTAAAGCGCGGCACCTTGCGCGGACTTCATTTTCAAAGACCGCCGATGGAGCAGGGGAAGCTTGTCCGCGTCACCCGTGGATCGGTGATCGACGTGGCCGTCGATATCCGTCATGGCTCGCCAACCTTCGGGCGTCATGTCGCCGTGGAGCTTTCGGCTGCAAACTGGTCTCAGTTGTGGGTACCCGCTGGTTTCCTGCACGCGTTCTGCACACTCGAGGACAACACCGAGTTCCTCTACAAGGTCACCAGCCACTACAGCCCGGCTGATGACGGCGGCGTGGCGTACAATGATCCCGATCTCCAGATCCAATGGCCAATACCGGATGGCGAGCTTGTCATCTCGCCGAAAGACATGCTTCTCCCGCGGCTGCGCGACCTGCCTGCGATCTTCCATGTCTGACGAGAGACTGACAGCATGGCCTCTCCCACGCGTGTTCTGGTGACCGGCGGTGCGGGCTTCATAGGGTCCGCTGTCTGCCGCCATCTCGTGGCCGATGGCTTGTCTGTTCTGAACATCGACAAGCTGACTTACGCGGGCAATCTGGAGAATCTCAGCAGTATCGCCAATGCGCAGAACTACGCCTTTTTGGAAGCAGACATCTGCGATCAGGAAGCCATTCAGTCAGCCTTCATGGATTTTCACCCGGACGGCATCATGCACCTCGCGGCGGAAAGCCATGTCGATCGCTCGATCACGGGGGCGCGCACGTTCATCGACACCAATATCATTGGCACCTTCACGATGCTCGAGGTGGCGCGCCGATACTAGACCGAACTCCCTTCGGCCGAACGCTCACGCTTCCGGTTCCTGCATGTCTCGACCGACGAGGTCTATGGCTCACTTGGTCCCGATGGGCTGTTCCGGGAGACGACGCCCTACGATCCAAGCTCGCCCTATTCCGCAACGAAGGCGGCGGCCGATCATCTGGCGTGTGCCTGGCATCGGACCTACGGCCTGCCGACGGTCATCTCCAACTGCTCGAACAACTATGGCCCGTTCCACTTCCCGGAGAAGCTGATCCCGCTCGTCATCCTCAATGCGCTGCACGGGAAGCCGCTTCCGGTTTATGGTGCCGGTGACAATGTCCGCGACTGGCTCTATGTCGAAGATCACGCCTGCGCGCTGAGCATGATCCTCGCCAGGGGTGCGCCGGGGGAAACCTACAACGTCGGAGGGCGCAACGAGCGCCGCAACATCGATGTGGCCCGCAGCGTCTGCCAGGCGCTCGACAGACTGCGGCCGTCCGGCGCTCTCCATGAGCAGCTCATTACCTTCGCGACCGACTGGCCGGGCCATGACCACCGCTATGCGATCGACGCGACCAAACTCGAGACCGAGCTTGGATGGCGCGCCGTCAAGAACTTCGACACCGGCATTGAGAAAACCGTGAAATGGTATCTCGACAATGAATTGTGGTGGCGCCCCCTGCGTGAGAAAGTGTACCCTGGCGAACGTTTGGGTCTGGACTGACGTCGACCAAGACCGTCGCACGTTTCGGTGCGGCACGTTGATGAGGACATCGGAAAGGTACGCGGGCGCATGAAGGGAATAATCCTCGCCGGAGGCAGCGGCACCCGGCTTCATCCGATCACGCTCGTGGTATCCAAGCAGCTCCTGCCGATCTACGACAAGCCGATGATCTACTACCCCCTGAGCGTGCTCATGCTCGCGGGGATTCGCGAAATCCTCATCATTTCCACACCGCATGATCTGCCGCTGTTCAAGCGCCTGTTCGGCGATGGCTCGCAATGGGGCATCGCGCTCGAATATGCGGAACAACCCAGTCCCGATGGTCTGGCCCAGGCCTTCCTGATCGGGGCCGAATTCCTGGACGGCGGTCCGGCCACGCTGATCCTCGGCGACAACATCTTCTTCGGCCACACCCTGTCTGACGTGCTCCGGGACGCGTTCACAAGGCGTGATGGGGCCACCGTCTTCGGATACCATGTGCATGATCCGCAGCGGTATGGTGTCGTCGCCTTCGACAAGAGCGGAAAAGCGATTTCCATCGAGGAGAAGCCGCCGAATCCGAAGTCGAACTGGGCCGTGACCGGCCTCTACATCTACGGGCCGGACATCGTGGAGATCGCGCGTTCGATCAAGCCATCGCCACGTGGCGAGCTGGAGATCACGGACATCAACCGGATCTACCTCGAGCGCGGAGACCTGTCCGTGGTGAAGCTTGGGCGCGGCTTCGCTTGGCTGGATACAGGAACACCGGATTCGATGGCTGACGCCGTGAATTTCGTGCGCGCCATTGAAAAACGGCAAGGATTGCGCATCGGCTCGCCGGAAGAGGTCGCATTCGAAATGGAATTCATTTCGCGCGAGCAGCTGCGCGCGCTGGCGCAGGTCCTCGGCAAGAGCGACTACGGCCAGTATCTGATGTCTCTGGCCAACGCAGAGTGAGTGTTGGATCACCCGCCTCGATCGCCGCCGGAAACCTGCATCATCATTGTCAGTTTCAACGGCGGCGAGATGCTGAAACGGGGCGTTGCCTGCATTTGCCGACAGACCGATCCTGACTTCGATCTCGTCATTGTGGACAATGATCCACCGGTATGGCTATCGGAAGATCGCGGAGCTTCTGCGTTCTACCGTCGGCTGGGTCATCAATGACAAGCGGGTTGAACGCATCTGGTGGCGCGAAGGGTTCAAGGTTCCAGATAAGCAGCCGAAGAAGGGACGCCTCTGGCTCGCCGATGGTTCCTGCATCCGGCTGCGGGCGGAATACCCCAACCACGTCCTCCTCTCGGGCATGCAAGCATGCCCTGTCGGGCAAAGGGAGTTATGATTTTGTCGAGGACCGCACCTATGAAGGGAAGAAGTACCGGATGCTCAACATCATCGATGAGTTCACCCATGAATGCCTGGCGATCCGGGTTGATCGGCGAATGAAATCGATCGACGTGATCGACGTTCTGTCCGACCTCTTCATTCTGCGCGGCGTGCCCGGCCACATCCGTTCCGACAACGGCCCGGAGTTCGTTGCGAACGCAGTCCAGCAATGGATCACGGCGGTCGGGGCCAAAACGGCCTACATTGCTCCAGGCTCGCATTGGGAGAACGGCTTTATCGAGTCATTCAACGCCAGACTGAGGGACGAGTTGCTCGATGGCGAATTCTTCTACTCACTAGCGGAAGCAAAAATTGTCATCGAAAGTTGGCGACGGCACTACAACACCGTGCGTCCGCACGGATCGCTCGGATACAAGCCACCAGCACCGGAGGTCTTCGTGCCCGCCATGGCCGCGGGGGCGGGGGCGCCCACACAGGGCGAATGCAACCGC